>CAZRKW010000048.1:3487-20442 GCA_964600355.1 uncultured Acidobacteriaceae bacterium | reverse complement strand
GAAACGGGGCGATAGCCGCGTGGAGTTTGCGCTGATGGAGCGGATTGCGGCGCGCGAACCCTCGCTTGAGATTCAGCTGCTTATTTCGCTCGTGAAATTCGACCGCTTCGAGTGGTGCCTGGAGAAGGCTACGGAATTGGGCTCGGCTTTGATTGTGCCGCTGGCGGCGGCGCGTACCGATAAGCCGCTGCTTGTCGCGGCGGAAAAGCGGCGCGCGCGGTGGGAGCGAATCCTGATCGAATCGGCGCAGCAAGCCCGGCGTTTGCGTCCTCCGGTGATGCCGGATGTATCTGCTCCTGCTGTGGCATTTGCCGGATGCGAAGCAGCCTGCAAGATTGTGCTCAGCGAACGGCCGGACGCTCCGTTGATACGCGGAGCGCTTGCTTCTGCAGCAGGAGTCCGCACGGCGGCACTTGCGATCGGTCCGGAGGGCGGTTGGACGGACGACGAAATCGCGGTGGCGCGATCGGCCGGGTTCGCGGAGGCTTCGCTGGGCGAGAACATCCTGAGGACGGAGACGGCGGTGCTGGCCTCGCTGGCCGTTCTCCGCTTTGCAGCCGAGGCTCCACGTTAAATCGGCAGGGCATAAGGTCGGGCAGCGGAAGGATGTACTTTTCTGATACACCGCTCCCACAGGGCACTGGCTGTAGGGTGCGGGCAGCCTGTAGTCTGGTTATGAAGAGGATGCTATGGGACAAACTTCAACAATTACGCGACAACGCTCGAGCCCGCGGATTTGCCTGCGAGTTCCGCTGATGGTGCATGGGGTTTGCCGGGACAGAACGGCTTTTCAGGAAGAGACCACCACGCTGCTGGTGAACGCGACCGGTGGGCTGATGCCGCTGGCGTCTGGCGTGAATATCGGCGATACCGTGCTCGTGGTAAACAAGATGACAAAGCGGAGCCAGGAATGCCGGGTTGTTTATCGCGGGAAGGATCAGGAAGGGAAGCCTCAGGCGGCCATCGCTTTTGCCGGGCCCATTCCGAACTTTTGGAGAGTCACGCGCCGGGAGAAGAGGGTTGCGGCGAGCATTCCCATCCGCGTTCGAGGAGTGGATCCGGAGGGGAACGCGTTTACACAGAGCGCGCAGGCCGTAGATGTGAGCCGGCATGGAGCGCGGCTGGATGGAATCGGCTACGTGACGCGGCCGGGCGAGACGATTGAAGTGAAGCGGCGCTGGCAGTCGGCGCGGTACCGGGTGCTGTGGGTGGGGCATCCTGGGACGCCTGAAGCGGGGCAGGCGGGCGTGTACGCGTTGCAGCCAGGAAAGAATCCGTGGGGAATTGACCTCTCGTAGGGCCGGTGAAAGTCTGAAGTACCACCGGCTTGACCGAGCTAGTCAGGCGGGTTACGCTTGCTTGAGTAACGGGAGCGGGCACCGCCGAACTTGATGAAGCAAACCGTCCGAATTGCCGGGGGAATTAACGAGTTCTTCGGCACCCTCGATGAAAACCTGAAATATTTTGAGTCCACCCTCAAGGTCCGCACGCACCTGAAGGACCACAACCTCGAAATCGAAGGCGAAGCGAAGCAAGTGGAGCGCGCGGCGCGCATTGTGGATGCCTACAACCAGCGCGTTCTCGATGGGCGGATTCCCAACAGCCAGGAAGTGAAAGCGCTGCTGCACGTGGCGGCGGAAGAGCCGGTTGCCACGCTTCACGGTGCGTTTTCGCCTACGCGAACGCGCGTGCTAGGCAAGAAGAGCGTGGCGCCCAAGAGTGCGAATCAGAAGCTTTATATTGAGGCGCTCGAAAGCCACGACATGGTGTTTGCCATCGGGCCGGGTGGCACGGGGAAGACGTACCTGGCCGTCGCGATGGCGGTGTCCGCACTGCTTTCAAAGCAGGTGAACCGAATTATTCTGGCGCGGCCGGCCGTCGAAGCGGGCGAACGCCTGGGCTTTCTGCCGGGGACGCTTCAGGAGAAGGTCGACCCTTATATGCGGCCGCTTTACGATGGGCTGCACGACCTCCTGGAAGCGGATAAGCTTGAGAGCTTTCTGGAGAAAGGCATTATCGAAGTGGCGCCGCTCGCTTTCATGCGCGGGCGAACTTTGAACGATTCGTTCGTGATCCTCGATGAGGCGCAAAACACGACCAGCGAGCAGATGAAAATGTTCCTGACCCGCCTGGGATTCAACTCGAAGGCGGTGATCACCGGAGATGTGACGCAGATCGATCTGCCGAACGACCGGCGGTCGGGGCTGGTGGAGGCGATCGAAGTGGTCGGGAAAATCGAGGGTATCGCGCTGGTTTATTTCGACGAACGGGACGTTGTGAGGCATAACCTCGTCCAGCGCATCATCAAGGCGTATGACGAATACGGCGGAGGCCAGTCGAAGCGGCACGGGCGTTCGGGAAACGCGAAATAAGTCCGCGGCCTGCAAACTCAAAGTGTTCGCCTCACCATGATCGTGAACCGGCAGCGGCGCATTCGTGTTCCGGCTCGAAGTCTGGAGCGCTTCACCAGGGAAGCAATGGACCTGCTCCGTCTCCCCTCTGACTCTTTGACGGTTTGCTTTGTCACCGAAGGCGCGATGGCGCGCTGGAACCGTACCTACCGCGGGAAAAACCGCCCGACCGATGTATTGTCCTTCGCAAGCGACGATAAGGGCTTTCGACCAAAATCTGGCGGAGGCAAGAACGGGGCGCAGGCCGCCAGTTCGGCGGCGTACCTCGGAGACATCGCCATCGCTCCGGCGGTGGCGCGCGCGAACGCGGTTCGTTTCGGGCGCACGCTGGAAGACGAGATGCGCATTCTCATACTCCACGGCATTCTTCACCTGATGGGGTACGATCACGAAACCGATAGTGGGCAGATGGAGCGGCGCGAACGCCGGCTTCGCCGCGCGCTTGGGTTAGCTTAGCCATGCCGATTTTCCTCTACACGATTGGCGTCCTCGCTCTGACGATCGGCTTGGCCGTTTTTTCTTACCTGGACCGCGTCTATCGCGAGTTCGGCCATGTGACCACCGGACGCATTCACCGGCACCTCGAGACTTTCGAAGCGGAAATCGAGCCGCGCTTCAAGATGGACCGGCGGCGCGCGGCGATGATTTTCAGCCTGCTGGCGCGGCTGTGGCTGGTGCTGGTGGCGGCGGTGACGGCGCGCGGCGTGATCTTCTTCGTGCCCGGCACGTGGGAAGCGGCCATTGAAATGGTCTTCTTCCTGAGCGCCGAGGTGGTGATCGCCATGCAGTTCTGGCCTTCGGTGGTTCTGGCGGCGCTGCCGGGAGACTGGATCGCGCCTTTTGTTCCGATCGTGCGGGTGTTCGTCTGGGTGATCTGGCCGGTTCAATTTGTGCTCGAACTTCTGGTGTCCGTGCTGCACGTTTCCGAGGAAGAGCCGGTGGCTCAAGAGGACGACCAGCAGGCGATTGAAGCGCTGGTGGACGCGGCGACCGAAGAAGGGATCATCGAGCAGGATGAGGCGCGGCTGATCGAGCAGGTGGTGGAATTCGGAGACAAGCGCGTGCACGACGTGATGACGCCGCGGCCGGATGTGATCGCGATTCAGGCGTCGGCGTCGCTCGAAGAGCTCAACAGCCTGGTGGTGAAGACGAAGTTTTCGCGCGTACCCGTCTACGACAAATCGCTGGACGACATTGTGGGCATCGCGATGGGGCGGGACATGCTCGAAGTGCCCGACACCGACGCCGCGCATCGCACCGTGCGCGAGCTGATGCGGCCGGCGCTGTTTGTGCCGGAGATGAAGTTTGGCTCCGAGCTGCTGAAGGAGATGCAGAACAAGAATCAGCAGATGGCCATCGTGATCGATGAGTACGGACTGATGGCGGGAATCGTGACCATCGAGGACCTGGTCGAGGAAATCATCGGGGACATTGGCGAGGAGGACCGCCGTCCCGCTCCCGATGTGATTCGAGAGGCAGGTGGCACGATGTTGCTGCGCGGGAGCGTCCCGGTAGACAAGATCGGCGAACTGTTTGGCGTGGAGCTCGATGAAGCCTCGCAGCATTCCAACGCGACCACGATTGCAGGGCTTTTGAACGGGATTGCGGGGCACGTGCCGCATACCGGCGAGGTGGTGGAGTTCGACGGCCTGCGATTTGAGGTCATTGAGGCGAACCAGCGCAAGGTGCTTCGCGTCCGCGCCCGCAAGCTTGCCACCGGCGTGGCGTCTTCCGCGCTGATCTAAATTTGGTTAGCGATTTAGTTAGCGCGGTTCTTTCAGTTGGATTCCGCGGGTGCGGCGGAATCGCCAGCCAGTTTGGCAACTTCCTTCTGCAGTTCGCGGAGTTCGCGCTGCAGTTCCGGCAAGCGGTTGAAAATCGCGACCGATTTGCGCCAGGCAAGATTTTCCATCGCGGGGTAACCGGAATAGATGGCGCCGGGTGGGACATCCCCTGGTACGCCGCTCTGGGCTGTGAGGATAGCGCCGTCTCCGATGGTGAGGTGGCCTGCCGCGCCTACCTGGCCCGCCAGGATGCAGCGGTTGCCCACGTTCGTAGTTCCCGCAAGTCCGACCTGTCCACAGAGCAAAGTATCTTCTCCGATCTTGCATGCGTGCCCTACCTGGACGAGATTGTCGATCTTGGTGCCGCGGCCGATGTGGGTTTCGCCTACCGTTGCGCGATCGATGGCGGCGTTGGCCTGGATTTCGACATCGTCTCCGATGATGGTGGTTCCGGACTGGCGCATCTTGAACCAGCTGCCGTTGGGCTGGCGAGCGAAACCGAAGCCGTCGCTTCCTACCACCACGCCATTCTGCAGGAGCACGCGATTGCCGATCCGGCAGTCCTCGCGGACGGTGGCGTGGGCGTGGGCGAAGAAGCTGTCGCCGATCGTGGCGTGGCGATAAATCGTGACGAAGCTGTGCAATACAGCGTTTTTTCCGATGCGGACGCCTTCGTCCAGAAAGCAGTAGGGGCCGATGTGAGCGCCCTCGCCTATTTGAGCGGATTGGGCGATTACGGCGGTTGGATGCACGCCTGGGGCATACCTGGGCGCCGGGTGGAATAAGTCGATGGCCCGGGCGAAATCCAGGTAGGGATTTGCAGAGCGCAATGCCGCCAGGCGCGCCGGAACGGATTCTTCCGCGACAAGGATGGCGGAGGCGCGCGTCGTTTCGAGGGAGGGCCGGTACTTGCGGTTCACCAGAAACGTCAATTCGCCGGGCTTCGCTTCTTCAATGCCGGCAACGCCCGTGATTTCAAGGCTGGCATCGCCTTCGAGTGTGCAAGCGAGGTTCTTGGCGAGCTCTCCCAGGTTCATGACCGAATCTCCCTCGTGGTTTCGTTCAGCGCGTAGTCAGGCAGTTGAGCGTAAGCGGGGTTGCGGCCGTTGTAAAGTCGCCGCTGAGGCAGTCGCCGCTGAGGCAGGGAAATGCTGCCGGGCGGCTACCTGGCCTACTCGGCGAAAAGCTTCGACTGAGCCGGGGCAGGTTTGGAGGCGCCGGGGCGCTCACGTGCAGGTCTGCGCGCGACGCCCACGACCCCCAGAACCTTCAGTTCAACGAGGGCAGTCCGCGGGACGAAGATGCGCAGGGTGTTGCCGTGGAGATCGGGCGGCGTGATCTGCACACCGGCGTCGAGCAGGTCGAGAAGATTGTTGCCGACGATGCCTTCCATCACCTCCCCGTCCCGGAACCGCAGGCGGACCCAGAGGCCGTCGAGCTTGGGGCGGCTGAGAAACATCTTGCGCTCGGGCTCGAAGGCATCCGTAAATTCACGTACGAAATAGACGCTTTTGATGTCAGCCAATTCGATGGGGCGGCGCTCGCCGGAGGGGGTCAGCAGTTCTACGGATTCCGAGCGACCGAGGGTCGCGGGGTTTAGGTAGCCCTTCAGGGAGGTGCGATCCAGGAAGAGTACAACGACCTTCTTGTGCGTAGAGGAAGCCTGATTCTTCAACGAGGCGATGCCTTTTAGGGGGTACCAATGGTGTATTGTTGCTATACCCCCCGGCATTATGTTATCTTTCCCGGTGGTTTTGTCAACTTGTTGGTGTTTAAAGGGTTAGCATCGGAGCCACCGCCGATTGACCGTCAAAGGACAGATCCTCCGATCGGCTTCCGTCATAACCCTTGTCACCCTTATCAGCCGGATTTGCGGATACTTACGAGACCAACGCGTCGCACTTCTGCTGGGCACGTCGCCTGCCGCCGATTCCTTCGTCTTAGCGTTTCGCGTGCCGGCTCTGATCCGCCGGATGACGGCGGAAGGCTCGCTGGCGGCATCGTTCACTCCGATTTTCACGGGGTACCTGCGGAATCGGACGCGCGAGGATGCATGGGATTTCGCGCAGAAGATTTTCTGGGACATGGCTGTCGTGCTGGGCGTTCTGGTGGTGCTGGGGGTGGTGTTCTCCCGCCAGATCATCGGGGTGTTCACGATCTTCAGCGGAAATCCGGGGCACTGGGACCTGGCGGTGGCGCTCAACCGCGTGATTTTCCCGTCGATTTTTTTTCTGGGGCTCGCGGCAGTGGCGTCGGCGATTCTGAACAGCTTTCACGTGTTTGCGATTCCGGCGGCGACGTCGATTTTTTTCAATTTGAGCTTTATCGCGTTTTCGTTTCCGTTCCTCTACCGGTCCGTGCTGCGTTTCGTTTCCGGCAACCTGCAGACGCCGGCGATGGCGCTGGGGATTGGAATTCTGATCGGCACGGCGCTGCAACTGGGGGTTCAGATTCCGTCGCTGGTGAAGCGCGGGATGAAATTTCCGGTTTCCCTGTCCGTGAGCGATCCGGGAGTGAAGCAGTTCGGGCGCCTGATGGGGCCGAGCTTTTTCGGGATGGGCGTATACCAGATCAACTTGTTCGTGGACACGCTGTTCGCCACGTCGTCGCGGATGCCCACGGGCAGCATCATGTCGCTGTACGTGGCCGATCGCGTGATGCAACTGGTGCTGGGGAGCTATGCGATCGCGATGTCGACCGCGATCCTGCCGACCATGTCGCACCAGCTGGCGGCGGGCAAGCTGGGCGAGATGAAGCATACCTTCGGCTTCGCGCTGCGCATCGTTTCGTTCATTACGATTCCGGCGGCCGTGGGGCTGGTGCTGCTGCGCAGTCCGATCATTCTGGTGCTGTTCCAGCACGGGCGCTTCGTGGCGGAGTCGACGTCCCTCACGGCGAACGCGCTGCTTTATTATTCGCTCGGGCTGCCGGCCTTTGCGGCGATCAAGCTGATCACGCCGATGTACTATTCGGCGCAGGATACGGCGACGCCCGCACGCGTGGGCGCCTACGCGCTGGGAGTAAACGTGGTGTTGAACGCGGCGTTTCTGCTGTTCGCGTTCCGGTATCTTTCCAACGGGAGCCCGGCGCTGGCAAGTTCGCTGGCGGCTTATTTCGATTTCGCGCTGCTGTTTTTCTTTTTTCGGAAGCGCTACGGCTCGCTGGGTTTTCGCGGCGTGGCGGCTTCCCTGGGCAAAATGGGGCTTTGCGCGGTGGCGATGGCGGCGATCACCTACGCCGCTCTGCACACCGTCAATTTCGAGGTGGCTCGCCACGTGCTGGCGCAGGCCGCGATGCTGGCCGGAACGATCGCCACATCCGTCGCGGTGTATCTGGGGCTGGCGTGGCTTTTGCGATGTGAGGAGCTTTTTGAGTTTCTGCTGCTGGTGAGGCGGGCCGATCCGGTCGCGGCCGCCGAGTCGAAACTGTAGCAAGAATTTCGGGAGAGCGGAGAAGTGGAAGCGCAGGTTCGGACATTTCTGAACTATCTGCGGGTCGAAAAGGGCCTGTCGGATAACACGATCCAGGCCTATCGCCGGGATATGGCGAAGTTCGCGTCGTTTGCAGCGGAACGCAAGGCCGGAGTGACGGAACTGCGGCGCGAGCACGTGGTGGATTTTCTGGGAACCCTGTATCGCCGGAACCTCGACAGCCGTTCGGTGGCGCGGCACCTCGTTACGATCCGCCACTTTTTCCGGTTCCTGCTGCTGGAGGGCGCGATCGAGAGCGATCCGGCAGCGAATATCGAGTCGCCCAAGTTCCGGCAGAGCCTGCCGGAATTCCTGAGCGTCGACGAGGTGGACCGGCTGCTGCGGCAGCCCGACAAGAATGACGTGGTCGGAATCCGCGACCGAGCCATGATCGAATTGATGTATTCGACGGGCCTTCGCGTGTCGGAACTATGCGGGCTGCGCGTTTCCGATTTGCAGATGGAGCCGGGATGCCTTCGCTGCATCGGCAAGGGAAACAAGGAGCGGCTGGTTCCGGTTGGGAAACGTGCTTTGGAGGCAGTGCAGACTTACCTTCGCGACGCCCGGCAGGCGCTCGCGCGGGGTGTCGCCTCGCCGTACCTGTTCTTGAATCAGAAGGGGCATAAGCTGAACCGGATCGCGTTCTGGAAAATTCTGGGCGAGTACGGACGCAAGGCCGGGCTTCGGAAGTCGCTTACTCCGCACATGCTGCGCCACAGTTTCGCGACGCACCTGCTGGATCGGGGCGCCGACCTGCGGTCAGTGCAGATGATGCTGGGCCATTCGGACATTTCGACGACGCAAATTTATACGCACGTGGTGGAAGAGCGGTTGAAACAGGTTTACAAGGCGCATCACCCGCGGGCCTGAGCGCTCGCGCTTGAACTGGCGCGTTTGAAAAAGATTTTGACGCGAAACGGAGGAGACAGAAACCCTCATGCCCGACTACATGTTTTTACTGGAAAGCCGGCTGTCCCCTGAACAACGGGCGGTGCTGGAGCGCGTGCAGGAACTGGCGCGATCGCAGGAGCTGAATATCTATTTGACGGGAGGCGCCGTCCGGGACCTCATCTCGGGACAGCCCATTCGCGACCTCGACTTCACCGTGGAAGGGAATCCGGTGCGTATGGTGCGCGAGCTTGAAAAGGGCGGCGCGCGGGCGCTTGCCGAGAACGAGCGGGCGCGCCATTACGAAATGATTTTTGCGGGCGACGTGGACGGCTCAATTGCGGCGGCCCGGGACGATGTGTACGAACGGCCGGGCGTGAAGCCGGATTACCGCTTTTCGGGAATCATGGAGGATTTGCGGCGGCGGGATTTTTCCGTCAATGCAATTGCGATTTCGCTGAACGCGCAGTCGCGGGGGCTGCTGCTCGATCCGATGAACGGGCTTGCCGACCTGGAGCGGCAGGAGGTCCGCGCGCTTTCGATTCACGCGTTCACGAACCAGCCGATCCGGCTGCTGCGCATCCTGCGGTATGCGGCGCGCATGGGCTTCAAGATCGAGTCGCGGACGCAGGAATGGTTCGATCTCGCGGTAGAACGCAAGCTCCATGAGAATTTATCCGCGCCGGATGTGGGCGAAGAATTCCGGGCGTTGACGCGCGAAGACACTCCCGTGGCGACGCTCAAGGTGTGGGAATCGCATGATTTGCTCGAAGCGATTCATCCACAGTTGCAGAAGCGCAAGCCCGATTACGACAGCCTGAACAAGCTGGCGAGGGTGCGCATCAACCTGTATTCGGCGGGGATACGGCCGCGGCTGTCGCGTCCGGTGATGTATTACGCGCTGGGCCGGCTGAAACCGCGTGATGCCGCCGCGGCCTTGCGGACCATGGAGTTCCGGTCCGCGGAGGTCGAGAATCTGAACGAACTGGTGCCGGAGGCGCAGAAGATCGTCCAGATGCTCAAGGGCCGCAAGACGGGTACTCCGAAGGACGCTTATTTCTATATTGCGTCGCTGCCCGGCGAGATGCTCGCGTTCATCGAGGTGGAATTCCCGAGTTCGCCGGTGGTTTCCAAGCTGCATAACTTCATCCAGAAATGGCGGCCGTTGCGCATGGGGCTTCCTGCGGCGGAATTGGACGCGTTGGGCGTGCCGCGAGGGCCGAAGTTCGACAAGATTCTGGACCAAATATTCGAGATGCAGCTGCGCGGCCGGGCGCGTACGCCGGAGGATCGCACGAAGGCGTTGCGTCAACTCGCCGGGATTAAGGACGAAGTGAAGAAAAAGCCTGAGAAGGAAAAAAAGAAACGCGGAGAGAAACCCACGGTCGCGGCGCCTGCGACAGAGGGCGGGGCAAAGGCTGAGCCGTCCAAGCCCGGGAGCGATGCGCAGCACTCCAAGTCGGCCGCAGCCGCGATCGGCGCGAAGGCGCAGGCGAAACACGCCGCAGCCGATGTGGAAAAGAAGCACAAGTCGTCGCCGGCAAAAGCGAAGGGGAAGACCTCGAAGAAGGCCGCTCGGCGTTAGTTGCGAGACCTTGCCGGAAGTTCAGCGGCATACGGGCGGGGAAATCGCGGACACTCGAGTCGTTTTCCGCAGCCTTGCGTAATGCACGTATCTGATTCTTCGAACCTGGTTTAAGATAGCCTCACATGGCAACTCCGAATTTCGTACACCTGCATCTCCATACGGATTACTCCCTGCTTGACGGCGCGTGTGAGATCGGCGAACTGACCGCCGAAGCCGCGCGGCGGGGTATGCCTGCGGTTGCCGTAACGGACCACGGAAACCTCTTCGCGGCGGCAAATTTTTATCATAAGGCGACCACGCACGGGGTGAAGCCGATCATCGGCTGCGAAGTGTACGTGGCGCCCGACAACCACAAGAACCGGGGAGCGGATGCGGAGCGCTCGAACCATCTGGTGCTGCTTTGCGAAAACGATGAAGGCTACCGAAATCTGATTCAGCTGGTGTCCACCGGCTTTCTGGAAGGCTTTTACTACAAGCCGCGCATCGATCACGAACTCCTGGCGAAGCACAGCAAGGGATTGATCGCGCTGTCGGCGTGCCTGCGCGGGGAAGTGGCGGACGCGCTGCTGTCCGAAAAATACGATCAGGCGCGCACGAACGCGTACCGGCTGCGCGACATTTTCGGCAAAGGGAATTTCTTTCTCGAGGTGCAGGACCAGGGCCTCGAAGTGGAGACGCGGATCAACCGCGATCTCGTGCAGCTCTCGAAAGAGACCGGGATACCGCTGGTCGCGACCAACGACACGCATTACCTCACGCAGTCCGACGCGCACGCTCAAGAAGTGCTGATGTGCATCCAGACCGGCAAGACGATGAGCGACGCACAGCGGATGAAGTTTGCCACCGACCAGTTTTACTTTAAGACGGCCGAGGAAATGGCGCACGTGTTCCGGGAATTGCCGGATGCGGTTTCGCGCACCGTGGCGATTGCCGACCGCTGCAACGTGAAAATCCAGCGGGTGAGCAACCCGTTTCCAGAGTTCAAGGTTCCCGAAGGCTACACGACCGATTCGTATTTCGAGAAGGTGGTGCGCGAGGGCTTCGCCTCGCGCGCGATCCAGCTAGAGCGGCTGGCGAAGGAAAACTACCTCCGCCACGCGATCCCGGAATACGAGAGCCGCCTGACCGCCGAAATCGAGATGATCAAGAAGATGCGCTTCGCGGGCTACTTCCTGATCGTGTGGGATTTTATCCACTACGCGCGCTCGCAGGGCGTGCCGGTAGGGCCGGGGCGAGGATCGGCCGCCGGGAGCCTGGTGAGTTATGCGTTGCGCATCACCGACGTGGACCCGCTGCAATACGACTTGCTGTTCGAGCGCTTTTTGAATCCCGAGCGCATCTCGATGCCGGATATCGATATCGACTTCTGCATGCGGCGGCGGGGCGAAGTGATCGAGTACGTGCGGAAGACGTACGGCGAAAAGAGCGTGGCGCAGATCATCACGTTCGGCACGATGGCGGCGAAGGCGGCGCTGAAGGACACGGGCCGGGCGCTCGATATGGCATACGGCGACGTGGACCGGCTCGCGAAGCTGGTACCCAACCAGTTGAACATCACGCTGGAAGAGGCGCTGAAACAATCGCCGCAGCTCGAGTCGATGCGGGAGAAGGACGAGCGGGTCAAGGAAGTGGTGGAGGTGGCGCTGCGCCTGGAGGGGTTGGCGCGGCACGCGTCGACGCACGCGGCGGGCGTGGTGATTTCTCCTCGGCCGCTTACCGAGATCGTTCCGCTCTATAAGTCGAACAAAGACGAAATCACGACGCAGTACGACATGAACGCGCTCGAGCGCATCGGCCTGCTGAAGATGGATTTTCTGGGGCTGACGACGCTTACCGTGCTCGATGATGCCGTCCGGCTGATCAAGCAGAATCGCGGAATCGATGTGGAACTTGCGACGCTTGCGCTCGACGACAAGGCCACGTACGCGCTGTTCACGCGAGGCGATACGACGGGGATCTTCCAGTTTGAGTCGCACGGGATGCGGGACATTCTGCGGCGTTACCAGCCGACGCGCCTGGAGGACCTGACCGCGCTGAACGCTCTCTACCGGCCGGGGCCGATCCAGGGAGGCATGATCGACGATTTCATCGCCCGCAAGCACGGTAAGAAGAAGGTGGCCTACGACCTCCCGGCGCTCGAGGAGATATTGTCCGAGACGTGGGGCGTGATTCTGTATCAGGAACAGGTGATGCAGATTGCCAACCGGCTCGCGGGGTTTTCACTGGGCGACGCCGATCTTCTGCGCCGCGCGATGGGGAAGAAAAAGGTGGAGGAGATGGCGGCGCAGCGGGAGAAATTCCTCACCGGCTGCGCGGCGCGCAAGGTGCCGGCCAAGAAGGCCGAGAAAATCTTCGATCTGATGGCGGAATTTGCGGGGTATGGCTTCAACAAGTCGCACTCCTGCGCGTACGCGCTGCTGGCGTACCACACGGCGTGGCTGAAGACGCACTATCCGGTGGAATTCATGGCGGCGATGCTGACCTCGGAAACGGGGAACATCGAGAAGGTGGTGAAGTACATCAATGAAGCGCGCAGCATGAGCATTACCGTGCTGCCGCCCGATGTGAACTCGAGCGACGTGGATTTCACGCCGGTGGCAGACCAGATACGCTTCGGTCTGCGCGCGATCAAGAACGTGGGCGAGAACACGGTGAAGGGAATTCTGGTGGCGCGGGAGTCGCTCGGCCGCTTCAGCAGCTTTTATGAATTCGTCGAGTCGGTGGAAGCGCGGCAGCTCAATAAGCGCGTGCTGGAAAGCCTGATTCGGGCCGGAGCGATGGACGGCCTGGGATCGCACCGCGCCCAGATGTTTGCGGTAACCGACCGCGCGGTCGAGCGCGCCCAGAAACTGCAACGCGCGCGCGAAAGCGGGCAACATGGATTGTTTGGCGGTGGCTCGTCGCCGACCGTCGCTCCGCCCGCGGAACTTCTGCCGGAGATCGAGGAGTGGCCGGAGCACGAAATACTGGCGGCGGAATATGCGACGCTCGGCTTCTACATCTCGGGTCATCCCCTCGATAAATACGCGGGGCGGCTGGCGGACCTGAAGGCGACCGAGCTTTCCTCGATGGAGGGAAAGCGGAACAATGAGGACATCGTTGTCGCGGGAATCATCGTGCAGGCGCGGCCGATGCGTTCGCGGCGGGGTGCCCGCTGGGCGATTCTGACCTTGCAGGACCGCACCGGCGTGATCGAGGCGCTGGTGTTCCCGGAGGCGTTTCAGAAGCTGGAACCGATCCTCAAGGCGGCCACGCCGCTGCTGGTGAAGGGGCGCGTCGCGGTGGAGGATGTCGGAACGCGACTGATCGTATCGGATGCGCGAGTGCTGGATCAGGTGGCTGACCGACCGCCGAGCTTGCTTCGCGTGCGGGTGGATTTAAGCGTCGTGGACACCGGGGCATTGACGCGGCTCCACGAACTTTTTTCGAGCCGGCCGGGGCGGTGCCGCGTAGCGTTCGATCTCGTCAAGGACGACGGCACGGAGGCGACGCTCGAGGCTTCGAGTGCCGTGCGTGCGGACAAGGAACTGGTGGATCGGGTACGGGAGATTTGCGGCAGCGATTCGGTGGCCGTTGAGCAGTAAAAAGGAGCAGTAAGAGTAGCGGTAAAGAGGGCCTGTGGCGGGGGACGAAAAGGCGGAAGATAAAAAAAAGGACAGGCGCCGGCTGGCGCGGCGGCGGCTTCGCAGGATGCGCGAGCTTGCCAGGGAGCGCAAGGCGCTGGAAGAGCAGGAGCGCGGTTCCGCAGCGGGTAGAAAGCAACCTGCGACCCCTTCGAGCACGGCGGCTCCTTTTGTCGAGAGACGGCGCAAGGACGCCCGCGGCACTTCCGAGGACCGCGAGAAGAAGCGGCAGCTCGAGATTGACGCGCTCGAACGAAACGTCGCCGAGCTGAGCCGCCTCACCGACCCGACCGAAAGCACGGCGGCGGACATTGAACGCATCCGGCGCGAAGTCGAAGAGCTGAAGCACGATTTTTACGAGCATCTTGAATCCTGGCAGCATGTTCTTCTCGCGCGGCACCCTCAGCGTCCTTATACAGATGATCTTATCCGCCTGCTTTTTGAGAACTTCAGCGAGATTCATGGTGACCGCGGGTTTGCGGACGATCCCGCGCTGATTACCGGCATGGCATGGTTTCACGGCAAGCCTGTGATGATCGTCGGCAGCCAGAAGGGCCGCGACACGAAGCAACGCGTGGCTCGCAACTTCGGGCAAGCGAAGCCGGAAGGCTATCGGAAAGCACTGCGTGCGATGCAGCTGGCGGCAAAATATCGCCGGCCGATTTTTGTGTTCATCGACACGCCCGGCGCGTATCCCGGGGTGGATGCCGAGAAGCGCGGACAGGCCGAAGCGATTGCGCACAACCTGCGGGAAATGTCGCGGCTGCCGGTGCCGATCATCGTGACGATCACGGGCGAGGGAGGGTCCGGCGGGGCGCTGGCGATCGCCGTCGGCGACCGCTTGTTCATGCTGGAGAATTCCATTTTCTCCGTGATTTCGCCGGAGGGCTGCGCTTCGATCATGTGGCGGGATGCCACCAAAACAAGGGCGGCCGCCGAAGCGCTGAAGATTAGCGCGTCCGATCTGCTAGAGCTGAAGCTGATCGACGAAATTGTTCCGGAACCCGAGGGCGGGGCGCATATCGACCATGCTGCCGCGGCCAAACTGCTCGATCCGTTCCTATCGCGCACTCTCGACGAACTTTTATTGCTTTCCGCCGACCGGCTCGTCGAGCGGCGCTATCAGAAGTTTCGCAGCATGGGGCAGTTTTTCGCCTGATTTGGCCGCCAGCGTGTCTGCTAATTGCGCCGCAGGGGCAGCCGGTAGTTAGTCAGGCCACTTGGGCTTTCTGGCCGTCACCGCGCACGTGGGTATCCAGGAATTTCAGCGAAAGTGTCCATGCGAGGTCTGCGGCGATTGGGTTGTAACTTGCGCGGACGTCGCAGAAGAAGCCGTGGTCGGCGTCGGAGATTTCCACGTTGACATACGTCTTGCCGACGCGCTTGAGTTCATCCAGAACAGTGCGGATGTGTTCCGGCGGGATATGCTTATCGAGTCCGCCCCAGAAGAACAGCATGGGCGCCGAGAGATTCGCCGCGCGGGGAAGCAGGGCCGGCGCGATGCCGCCTCCGTAGAAGGAGATCGCAGCTCGAAGCGGAACCGTGGAGGCAGCGAGAAATGACATACGGCCGCCCATGCAGAATCCGATGCTGGAGATGCGGTCGGACACTGCCTGGGGATGAGTTTTGAGCCAGTCGTAGGCGGCGGCAATGTCCTTGATCTGGTTTTCTTCCGTCATCGCCTGGATGTGGGGCATTGCGGCGGGGAAATCCGTGTAACTGCCCTCGAAGCCGGGCGCCGTCCGATGGAAAAACTCCGGCGCGATGGCGACGTAACCTTCCCGGGCGACGCGCTCGGTAATGTCGCGAATGTGGGCGTTTACGCCGAAGGCTTCCTGAAAGACCAGCATGCCCGGAAATGTGCCTTCTCCCGCGGGCCGGGCGGTGTAGGCATTCATGGAGGTGCCGTCGGCTACCTCCAGCGTAGTCCGTTGTGTCGCGATTTTGAGCATCGGTTGCCTCTCTGATTGGGTATCTTATTCGGGCGTTCTCAGCATAATCGTATTGGTTCTAAGCTGGAAATGCCAGATTTCGATAGGGTGTAGGCGGCGGCGATTTTTTCGGCGATTCCCGCTTGCTCTCTCCGTTTCCAGGCGTAACATATACGCTCGATGTCTGGCGCACCGGGCAGAGGCCTCCGGCTTTCGAACTCGCGAGGAACAACGCAAAGAGGGCTTCTCGGCATCTGTTCATTTGCTTCGATGGGCTCCGGAATACGAGCGTTGCAGGACTTATGGAACTTTTTTCGTGCAGGTAAGCAATAAACAGGTATCCCTGAATACAAGTTATGGAGATAAGGCCCACGATGCCCAGCCGGTTCGGTGTGACCACGGGACTCATTTGTCCCCAGAACTGCCCGCTTCATCCCTTGGTGTTGAGTGTCCCGCAGGAAGTTTCGGCGATGTCTAGTTTCGGCTTGGTCTGTGCAGGTGGTTCCAGGGGGCGTCGCTGATGGTCACGCGAACCCATGCGATCGCGGCTCTTGCGGTGCTTGTTGTTGCAGCCGGAATCCTCTCGGGGTGCGGAGGAGGCGGCAGCGGCACCGTTACGGTGACTTCCGTTTCGATCACGCCCACCGCGGCGACCGTCAATCCTGGGGCTCAGACCGATTTCACCGCGACCGTCAATCTCTCCAACACCAGCACGACCAGCTCGACGAGCACGGCGGTGACGTGGGAAGTGAACGGAATTGTGGGTGGGAGTTCGAGCATCGGGACGATCCTTTCCTCGACTACGGATAATCAAGTTGGAATTTACACGGCGCCGGCGGTCGTGCCATCGGTCAACAATGGACAGGTGAATATCACGGCGGTGGCGCAGCAAACCAATACGACCACCACAACGACGACTACGAGCACGAGCTCCAGCACGACCGCGGGGACGGTCACATCGAATACGGCTGTGGTTACGATTGGAGCCACACTGGGGTACTCCATAAGCCCCTCGATATCGACCGTCCCGGCAGGGGGCACGGTGCAGTTTGCCTCGATTCTTAACGGCGTGGCGGATGGAAGAACTGTGTGGACGGTTACGTCGGCCAGCGGTGGGAATCCGGGAACGATCGGCGCATCCAGCGGGCTTTACACCGCGCCACTGTCGCCTCCTGCCGGCAATTCGATCACGGTGACCGGAACCGACGGAACGAATTCCTTGAGCGACACGTTCACCATCGTCTTTTCCGACCACTCGCT
>CAZRKW010000048.1:0-3387 GCA_964600355.1 uncultured Acidobacteriaceae bacterium | reverse complement strand
CTAACGACAAACCAGCACGGCCTGATCATTCGATCCGACACGAGCAATACGGGAGCCGGCACGATCGACCAGCAAACCGGGAATGCTCTCTCGACCACGAATGCGAATTCTGTGCTGTCTGGCCCCTACGTCTTCAGTGGGCTGGGCGCCGACGTAGCGTTCAATCCGCTCGCAATTGCGGGGAGGTTTACCGCCGACGGCGCGGGCAATATTCCGGCTACGAACACAATTGTGGATGTGAACGACGGCGGCACGGTTACCAAGGCGGATACGACGCTGAATGGCTCCTACGCGTTCGACGCCATGTTTCCGGGCACCGGGCGCGGCGTGCTCAACCTGACGAGCGCCATTGGGTCGCGAAGCTACGCCTTTTACGTTACGGACTCCACGTTGATGCATTTTGTGGAGATCGATCACAACGCGTTCCTGGCGGGACGCGCATTCGGCGCTCCCACGGGGAGTTCCTTTACCGCCGCGAATCTCGCGAAGGGTAATTTCGCGTTTACGGCGGGCGGAAATTCGAGCACGGGCGCCTATGCCGCCGGGGGGATCTTTACGTCGGATGGAAACGGCAACATGACGGGAGGCGCATTCGATGGGAACAACGCCGGAACTGTTCAATCGAATGCGACGCTCACTTCGTGCGCTTATACCGTCGACCCCGCGACAGGCCGGATCGATCTTAAGCTTTGCGGTGCCGGCACCAGCGAGTTCGCTGCATATGTGACGAACAATAGTTCGGCGGTGTTGCTGGAATTCGATCCGACCGCCGTGGCGACCGGGATTGCCTTCCAGCAGCAATCCGGCGGTACCACGCCCACGGGGAATTTTGCGGTGAGCCTCGCCGGGAGGGGGATATTCCACAATGCCCTGGCGTCTTATCAGCAAGATGTCCTGGGACAGGTGGTGTTCAGCGCCTCCGCCGCCACCGGCGGCAACCTCGACATCAACAACTTCAACCAGGTGTTTGCGTCCGATCCGATCAACATCGGCACGGTAAGCACGACCACGAACGGCGTGGTCACAACCTCGCCCGCGAGCCCCATCAATGCCCCCGCCTCCAACGGCAGGGGAACGCTGGTGCTCACCGGGACGAATCCCATCGTTACCTACGATCTGGTCTACTATCTGATCAGCGCCAATAACGCTCTGCTGTTCGATATGGACAAGGGCTTTGTGCTGACCGGCATTCTTTCAAGCCAGTTCTAGTCATCCACTTGAATTCGGGGGAGTTGCCCGCAGGCCTGAGCGCAGAGCCTGCGAGCTCCTGTTCAGCGCTGCGAAATGTAAGGCGAGGACTTACTTGAACCGTTTCTTGAGTGTACTAAGATGGTGACGGCGGGCATTCGACGGAGGATCGCATGAACTTGGGCGAATACACGACGCTGGGACGCTCGGGCCTGCGCGTGAGCCCTTTGTGCCTGGGGACGATGACATTTGGCACGGAGTGGGGCTTTGGCGTGGAAGAGAAGGCGTCGAAGGAAATCTTCGACCGTTATGTCAGCGCGGGTGGAAACTTTATCGATACCGCCGATGGTTATACGGCGGGGCACAGCGAGGAAATGGTCGGGAAGTTCGTGGCGGATGGAAAGCTGCGCGACCGCGTGGCGATCGCCACCAAGTTCACGTTCAACGCGCAGGCGGGGAATCCCAACGCCGGAGGAAACGGACGGAAGAATATTTATCGCGCGCTCGAAGGGTCGCTGCGGCGGCTCAAAACCGACTACGTGGACTTATATTATCTTCATGCTTGGGATCGTGTGACTCCGGCGGAGGAAGTGGTCTCAACGCTGAGCGATCTTATTCGCGCAGGCAAGATTCGCTACTACGCGTTTTCGGACACGCCGGCCTGGTATGTGGCGCGGGCGAAAACATTGGCGGAGAAAAACGGCGAAGAAGGGCTCATCGCGCTGCAACTGGAATATTCCCTGATCGAACGAAGCATAGAGCGCGAACACGTGCCGGTGGCGCAGGAACTTGGTCTGGGGATTTGCCCGTGGGCAGCGCTCGCGGCCGGCTTCCTGAGCGGCAAGTACCGGCGCGAGGGGAGCGACGCCCACGGCGAAGGGCGCTTCGATCAGCTTCGCAAGACGGGAAGCCCGATGCTCCGCAAGTTCAACGAAAAGCAGTGGGGCGTTCTGGACGCCGTGAGCGATGTGGCGAAGAAGCTGGGTAAGACGCGCGCGCAGGTCGCGCTCAATTGGGTGGCGACGCAGCCGGGAATTACTTCCCCCATCCTTGGCGCCACCAAGCTCGCGCAACTGGAAGATAATCTGGGAGCCATCGAGTTCGCCATACCGGCTGAGCTTCGCAAGAGTCTCGATGACGCCAGCGCCATGGAGAGGTGCGCGCCCTACGGATTCTTTGAGCCGATGCTGCAATCGTGGATTTCCGGCGGGACGGCGCTGCGTCCATGGTCTCCTGGCAGGGCGTATCCCGATTTAGCCGCGGCGCCTGACTCGGGGCTGGCACGAGCGCGTTCCGCGGAAAAGTGAGCCAGCGCGGCCCTGATGAAACGCTACCGCGGTCCCATTTCCAATCATTTTGACGGCTGGCATTTTTATAACCCGGCAGAAATGGGACCGGGTATTCGCCCCGTGGATTTGCTTCTGTGGCTTACCACGCGAAAACCGGGGCCGTGGCGGCCATGGATCGATGCCTCGTACGGGCCGCCACCTCCCCAGAGCGTTCCTCGCGGGGAGCTTCTCGTGACCTTTGTCGGCCACTCGACCGTGCTCATCCAAATGGACGGGATGAATATTTTGTGCGATCCCCACTGGTCGGATCGCGCGAGCCCGTTTATGCGAATCGGACCGCGACGGCATCGAATCCCCGGAGTGCGGTTTGAGGATTTGCCTCCCATCCATGTTGTGCTCCTGAGCCACGATCACTACGACCATATGGATGTTCCCACGCTGCGGCGAATCGCTGCGGCGTGGCATCCAGACTTTATCGTTCCGCTCGGGGTGCGCTCGCGGCTGGTCTCCGATGGGGTAGAGGGGGGTGCAGAGGCCACTGAACTCGACTGGTGGCAGCTGGTGGCAGTGACCTCGGAGATAAAAATTACGGGGGTTCCCGCGCGGCATTCCTCGGGCCGCGGTCCTTTCGATCGCAACAGGACGCTATGGTGCGGCTATGTGATTGAGGGGCCCTCTGGCACGGTTTTCTTTGCGGGAGATACGGCATACGGGCCGCACTTTGTGGATATCAAAAGGCGGTTCGCTCCCATCGGGCTGGCGCTTTTGCCGATCGGTTCGTTTCAGCCGCGATGGTTCATGCAGGCGGCACATATGTCGCCGTCCGATGCGATTCGCGCTCACGAAGATTTGGGGGCAGAGAAAAGCATTGGAATTCACTTCGGGACTTTCCGGCTGGCAGACGATGCGG
>CAZRKW010000047.1:15491-20531 GCA_964600355.1 uncultured Acidobacteriaceae bacterium | reverse complement strand
CGAAAGAGGGGTAAAAGACACGTGCCGGACGCGGGAGGCTCTTGGGCCAAGTCCTGATAAACGCTTACCGGACATGTGGTTTCCTAGTACCCGATAGAATGATGCGGTCCGAAAGGGTCAATTCTGGCGCGGTTGTATGGCCGTGATTCTAAAGGGGCGAAAGCAAGCCACCGGACGTCGACCGTCGAGACATACTTCGCGGCAGGAGTTGCTGTCCGCATTTCGTCACATTCTGTAAACCAACTCCGCGCCATCGCCCGGACCGGATCATTCTCGGTGAGATTCGGGGACCAAAGGCGGACTACTTCACCTCCCCGTCAAAACCGCCTCACCTTCCGGCAATTTTTCACCAAGGGCTCGGCTTCGCACGACGTCAGGCTTAAATTAGCTTTCAAAAACCGACCTGAACACGCCAGACATCAGCCCTCATTGATGCGGGCGCGTGAAAACTGCCCCCAAACGCGATTTTAGCGAGAGCGTTTCCGGTATTATATAGGGAGCGGAAACCATCCTTCGTAAGTCCGGCCCATCCCTGGGACCGCGACAAAGAATCCTGGCATCGCTCGGTGACCAGAAACCGTTGGGTAATGCGGCATTAGCGGAGTTCGTGGATCCGCCCATCCTGGAATTTTTCACGACGAGCATCATGAATGGAGAAGGAATCGCTCTTCCCTGTAATCACAGCTGTGCTTACGCGCGTCGGTCGCGGCGAAATATTAAGAAGATTTGGCCCGAAGTCTTGCATCGCCAGCACCCGGATCGTAATCGAGGTTCTCGCCCGCTACGGCGTCGCGAGCAACCCGATGGCGGTACGAACTGTTGTCACTCGCTCCGATGATGGCGTTACGCTTGGCTCTGTCGACGGAACCATCGGCAAGCCGCCGGAGTGGAACGGCACAGTGGCCGGGCATCTGATCGTCGTTCTCCCGGGTTACGGGTTGCTGATCGACGCGTCTTTGGATCAGGTCCGCAACCAAGAGTTCGACATCGATAACTTGCCCTGCCCGTTCATCGCTCCGGTAGGTACAGAGTTCATCGCCGGGCGCGAACCGGCCTACTTTTGCCTTGCCGGATGCGGAATTATTTGCGAGCCACACGCGATACCGGATGCGGTACTGGCGACTCGGGAATGGAGGCAGCGACAGCCCAGGGCGGCTGTCGTCGATAAGATTTGCGCGCACATCGACCGTGCCAAGCCGATCAGCGGAAATCAATTTCGGAAGCTTTATGCCTCCGCGTATGAATTCTGCGAAAGCACAAACGTCGGTGCCGCCGGTTCGTAGCCGATTTTTTTGTGTCCACGCCACGCGGACCCTAATGTCGTGGCGGGGAGAAGAGTTCCGGCACCGTTTGGTGACCGGACGCCGCAACCTTGACGCGGCAGCAGCGCAGCCCATTCGCGCTTTCGCCAGCCTGGAATTTTACGCGAAGGAAGTCGAGCGTGTGCATGGAGATAATTTTGATGTAGCACTGGACCAATCGGCCAGTAGTGATAGCATTTGCGCAGCGACGCCAGATAGACGGCCAAGGAGAAAATCGATGGCGCGTCGCTCTGGTCAAATTGGATATGAGGAGGCAAAAGGCGGTTGGTATCACGTAAGGTTTCGCATGGATGTTCCGGGCCAGGAGAAGAGGGCTTATTTGAGTAAGCCAATTTGCCCGTTTTCAGGTCCCGGCGCACTAACGAAACCGGAACGTCTCAAGAGAAGGAAGGAAATCATCGCCGCGAGCGGAGCGGATACCGTGGAGCACTTCAGCAAGGTGGAAGCAATCAACCACGGCACGACGTTTCGCAAGCAAGCTGAATGGTGGCTGAACCACGTGCAGACACGCAAACGGAATCCGATCACTCCGGCAACTGCCGCTGGATTCGGGAGCTATCTGAAGAAATGGCTCAATCCTAGTTTTGGGGATCTTCCGCTGTCTTCGATCAACAACCTTGCCGTGAAGGGGCTCGTGATCAAAATGACAGATGCGGGTTTGTCGCCCAAGATGGTGAACAACGTGTTTCAGGTAGTTAAAATGGTCGTGGCATCTGCCGTCAACGAGAATGGAGAGCGAATCCATCCGCGGACGTGGAGCCACGAGTTTATCGATCTGCCTGAGGTGAAGAACCAACGGCAGCCCACTCATACCAGCGAGGCGATGAAGGCGATCGTTGCCAGTTCTCAGGGAAGAGAGCGGATGCTGTACACCCTGCTCGGAGCTACCGGCCTGCGACTCGGCGAGGCTCTCGGAATCGAAATCGACAAGCAACTTTTCCGACGACTTCGCTACCTTGCACATCCGACAGAAGGTGTGGAATGGACGCGTTCAATCGTTTCTGAAAACCGACAACGGGGTTCGAGACATCGACCTGCATTCTTCCATCGCCGCGGCGATCAAGAGGTTTGTCGGAAACCGGGATTCGGGTTTTCTCTTTTGCTCGAAGAACGGCAAACCTCTCCTGCAGTCGAACATCTTGAGGCTTTCGCTACACACAACCCTCGAGGAATTGAAACAGCCAAAATCGGGTGCTCACGCATTCCGGCGGTTCCGCACGACGTGGCTGAGGAAACAGCAAGCACCAGAGGATCTCATTCGCTTCTGGCTCGGTCACGCCAACAAGAGCGTTACGGACGGCTACAGCAAGCTGAAGGAGGACGTGGCCTTTCGCAAAAAGGTCGTGGAGCAAGTGGGTGTTGGCTTCGAGCTTCCTACTGAAATGCCCGAAGTTGCACCCAATTGCACCCAAACAACGCTCTCATCAACGTTTGCGTAAGAATCTGAAACTAAAGAGGAAGATTGGCTCCCCGGGCTAGATTCGAACTAGCAACCCTTCGGTTAACAGCCGAATGCTCTACCATTGAGCTACCGGGGAACCGGCCGGCCGGATCTCTAATCTACAACGCCGCACGGCTCAACGCCACTCTGCGATGAGAAGCCCGTTGGAATCCGGCCGAATCGAGCGTTCTACTGAAGTTTTTGCTTCGCTGAGTCGTGGCCGATGAGGTTTTCGAAAATGGCCAGCACGTGCTGGCGATAGCGTACGATGCGCTCAAGCAGAGGACGCAGCTGGGGATCGCGCCAGGTTTCCTTGTCCCATTTGGCCAGCACGGCTGCCGGGACTTCGATATCGCGACGCAGCTTTTCCGCCGGGTGCCCTCTCAGAAAAAGCCCGTAAAAAAAGGCCGCTTCCCGTTGCGGGAACTGAAAGTCCTGCACCGTTTCTTCGGGCTGCGGGCTCGAAGGCATCGCCGGATTGACTGAAGTCGCCATAGCCGAAATCGCAGTTTACAGGTTTCGCCGCGCCCGTCAAGAGTACATGCCGCGTAAGGGAAAATATTCGACGAAGCACTCTCATCGGATGTCGCCACGGAAACTTTAGGTTGCTCCCGGGGCACAAGCATCCGGACACCGCCAACCAGGCGGAGGAAGCCGGTCCTTGTGACCGGCCTCCAGGCGCGCTAAGCTCATCTTTTGCCCTGGCCTCTCGCCATGTCTTATTTCTCTTCCCCTCACCACTGGATTCCGGCCGTCATCTTCCTGGTCACCTACATTCTCATCGCGATTGAAAGCGGCAGGGGAAGCCACTTGGACCGCACCGCGGCCGCGTTCTGCGGCGCGGTAGCCATGGTCCTGGCTCGCGTCCTGTCGCTCGACGAAGCTTACAAGATCATCGACTGGAACACGCTGATCTTTCTGCTGGGCATGATGATCCTGGTCGCGCATTTCCAGATCTCGGGTTTCTTCGATTGGGTAGCGATTCACGTGGCGCGCGTGGCGCGAACCCGCTTTCAGTTGCTCGCCCTCCTGGTTTTCACCTGCGGAATACTGGCTGCCTTCTTCGTGAACGATACGATTTGCCTCGTTCTCACGCCGATCGTCCTGGTGGTCACCGAACGGTTGAAAATCCCCCCGCTGCCATACTTGCTGGCCGTGGCGTCCTCTTCGAACGTAGGCTCCGTCATGTCCGTCACCGGCAATCCGCAAAACGCGCTCGTGGGAATTTCAGCACATTTCTCGTTTCTGGGGTTTCTCGCGCATCTGGCTCCCGTGGCGCTGGTCGGTCTGGTGATTAACGTGGCCGTCCTGGCCGTCTTTTTCAGGCAGGACATCCTCCACCAGCCATTCACTCGTGAGCCTGCGCCGGTGCCAGTCGCGCTCGACCGCAGGCTGATGACGAAGTGCTTCCTGGCGTCATTACTCGTGATTGTCTTCTGGATCGCCGGTTATTCGTTTCCGCTGGTCGCGATTTCTGTGGGCGCTTTCATTCTGGTGATCGGGCGTGTGAAGGCACAGAACGTCTACCAGCGTCTCGATTGGGAACTGCTGCTCTTCTTCGGCGCGCTCTTCGTGGTTGTCCACGGCTTTCAGGCGTCGGGCGCCGCCGATTTGTTAATTGCGCGATTCCATCGCGCATTTGAGGGCAGCTTCGCGAAGCAGCTCGTCGGCGTGAGCGGGCTAATGCTGATTCTTTCCAACCTCGTGAGCAACGTCCCCGCGGTGCTTCTGTTCAAGCCGATTGTCGCCTCGTTCCCCGACAGCCATTTCATCTGGCTCGTTGTGGCGAGCTCCAGCACGCTCGCGGGGAATGCGACTCCTCTCAGTTCGGTCGCGAATTTGATCGTGCTGCAGCAGGCCGGCAAACGCGTTTTTATATCGTTCTGGCAGTTTACACGCGTGGGGCTGGTGATCACCCTGCTCACCACCCTGGCGAGCATGGGAATTCTCGCTATCGAGCACAGCTTGTTTCCTGGAAGTTGAACCGGAGAAAAAAACGGAGGCGGCTCACTCAGCCGCCTCCGCGAGCCTGCAAGGTTCTTGCGAAGGTGCAACTAACCGGGTTTACTTCGCGTGGGAATAATTCTCGGCCACCTGGTCCCAGTTGATGACGTTCCACCAGGCCTCGATGTATTCAGGCCGGCGGTTCTGGTATTTCAGGTAGTAGGCGTGTTCCCACACATCGAGGCCGAAAAACGCCTTGCCGCCGTCCATGATGGGATTGTCCTGGTTCGCCGATGACTCGATCGCCAGCTTGCCGTCGCGGAAGAGCAGCCA
>CAZRKW010000047.1:0-15391 GCA_964600355.1 uncultured Acidobacteriaceae bacterium | reverse complement strand
CCGGCGCGAAAATTTCCTGAGATCGCCTTCTGGGAGCCATGATGCCAGCTGCTGAACACGTCGAACGCCATTTCACCGCCTCGGCCGCCGTCCGCGATATCGTCATTGGAATGTCGGACGGGCTCACCGTGCCGTTTGCTCTCGCCGCGGGATTAACGGGCGCGGTGGCTTCCACCGCGATCGTCGTTACGGCGGGCTTCGCCGAAATTGCCGCCGGCTCGATCGCCATGGGTCTGGGTGGGTACCTCGCCGCGAAGACGGACTCCGAGCACTACGCCTCCGAGCGCCTCCGCGAAATCCGCGAAACCGTCGAGCTCCCGGACGTCGAAACGGAAGAAGTTGTGAAGGTCTTTCGCGACTACGGACTCTCTCCCGCGCAAATGGAGCCGATCGTCGCTGCCATCACGTCGGACCAGAGCCGCTGGGTCGATTTCATGATGCGCTTTGAACTCGGTTTGGAGGAGCCCGATCCCGCTCGCGCCGGCCGAAGTGCCGCAACGATTGCCGTGTCGTACATCGTGGGAGGCCTGGTTCCGCTCGCCCCCTACATCGTGATGAAACAGGTGCACTCGGCCCTCTGGGTTTCCGTGGGCGTCACGTTGCTCGCGCTGCTCTTTTTCGGATCGATCAAGGGCCACTATACGGGCGTCAGCCCCTGGCGTGCCGGCGCGCAGACAGTGATTGTAGGCGGCCTGGCAGCCGCGGCGGCGTTTTTCATCGCGCGCCTCATTAGCTGACCGGCTATCCAACGCCCATCTCTTGGCTGGCTGGCGTAGTCGCGCCGAAACGGAGACATCCGCTGTTAAAATGAGTTAACCTCGGATATTGCCCTATTGACGCTTTTGATGGCTCTGGCGCATCTATCAAATGTAGCGTTAGCGGCGTGTCGTTCGTGGCTCGATGGTAAGTCGTTTAGATGCTCGCGATCGCTGATGAACTGGTAACACGCTGGAACGAGGAACTTTGACCTTTTACTCAAACCGTCCGTCTTTGCGGCCCGTATAGAAAACGAAAACTCGCGGGTCACGTCCAATAGCCTATGACCGGGCTGCCAGCGGCAGTTTCCGGACCAAAGGAGAAAAGAATTATGAGCAGCAGCGAATTTCGTATCCGCCGCTGGGTGGCCACGGTTGTGGTCCTTGCGGCAATCATCGGTGGCGTGGTGTTGGATATCGGCCTGCGGCATTGGGGAGGCGGCACGGTATTCGGCGCGCCCACTCTGAACGTAACCGTCGCACACGATACCAACCCTGTCCTTCTGGGCACTTTGCCCAACGGTTTCGCATCGATTCTGAAACCCGTTCTGCCGGCGGTCGTAAACATCAGCTCCTCGAAAGTTGTGAAGAACAAGGGCGAGAATTCGCCGTTGTTCAATGATCCCTTCTTCCGGCAATTTTTCGGAAACCAATTTGGCCAGCAACAGCAGCAGCCGCGTTCGCAAAGAGAACAAAGCCTCGGCTCGGGCGTGATTGTGACTTCCGATGGCACGATCCTCACCAATAACCACGTGATCGACGGTGCCACCGACATCAAAGTGTTCCTCAGCGACAATCGCGAATTTGCCGGCAAAGTCGTCGGCACCGACCCCAAGACCGACGTCGCCGTAGTCAAGATCAATGCCACCGGTCTGCCCACCCTGCCTATCGGCGACTCCTCGCGTATGCAGGTGGGAGACATCGTGCTCGCGATCGGCGATCCCTTTGGTATCGGCAAGACGGCCACCATGGGCATCGTCAGCGCCACGGGACGCGGCGGTCTCGGCATCGAGAACTATGAAGACTTCATCCAGACCGACGCTTCGATCAACCCCGGCAATTCCGGCGGCGCGCTCATCGACCTTCACGGCAGCCTGATCGGCATCAACACCGCCATCCTGTCGGGCGAGGGCGGCGGCAATCAGGGCATCGGCTTCGCCATACCCATCAACATGGCGCATAACGTGATGAATCAAATCGTCGAGCACGGCAAAGTCGTGCGCGGCTATTTGGGCGTCCACATCCAGGATGTCACCCCCAGCCTCGCCCACCAGTTTGGGCTCAACCAGGGTGGTGGCGTTCTCATTGGCGACGTGTCTCCCGATACGCCTGCCGCCAAGGCGGGCCTCAAGAAGGGCGACGTCGTGCTCGAATTGAACGGCCAGCCCATCGAAGCCGCCAACCAACTTCAAGTGCAGATCTCGCAAATGGCCCCCGGATCTTCGGCCAGGATGAAGATCTGGCGTGATGGCAAGTCGCAGGACGTCACCGTAAATCTCGGCGAACTTCCGGAGCAGGCGGAGAAGGAAGGGCCGGGAGAAAACTCCGAAGGCGCGCTCGAAGGCGTCGAGGTGCAGAATGTGACTACCGACTTGGCTCAGCAGCTCCAACTCCCGGCCGGCACAAAGGGTGTCGTCGTCACTCAGGTCGACCCCTCCAGTGCCGCAGGGTCGGTCGGGCTGGATCGCGGGATGGTGATTCAGGAAGTCAACCGCAAGCCCGTCAACAACGTGGACGAATACAAGCGCGCTCTGGCGGGTTCGAACAGTCAGCCAGTGCTCCTGTTAGTCAATCAGGGCGGCGTAACGCGTTACCTGGTGGTGGAAACTCACTAAGCAGGGCGCTTCACAAAACGGTTAGGTCGAAAAAGGGCACGGGGTTACACCCCGTGCCCTTTTTTTGGCTACCGGCTCTTCACGATTTCCTATCAATGATTCCCCGTATTCCGGCTTAGCTCCCGTTGTCGGAAGATCAAGCCTGCATCTAGGCCCGTGAGCGCACAGCCCGGCGCGCAACTCCCCACGCTGAGGCGGGTTTAACGTGTGGAAGTGCGTCCCACGTGCATGGCGCATCGTATGAACCGGGTTGTCGCTTTCGGCACTACTGAGCCTAGAATAGTACCTGAGACCTATTCACGCTCCGCCCTTTGCTCTAGTACTAAGGTAGTGCGCTATTTTTGTCTCCGCGCGCAGCTCAACTTGGGAACCTCGCTAGGGTGAAAAATGGTACGTAAATCGAACGGCGCCGTTTTCAACGAATCGCTGCTTCCAGATGGAGAGAAGCGCTGGGGTTCGTTTGGAGTCGGTTTCGTCCTGGAGTGCCTCGCGGTCGCAATCGTGGTCGTACTCCCCATGCTCATGCCTCAGAAGCTCGAGGCTGTCCGGACTTACTGGGTGATGCCGCTCGAAGCTCCGCACATCGAGGCGTGGAAGCCCCAGCCGCCCCCCAAGCCTACGCCGGTGATAAAAAGGCAGATCGTCAAAGAGATTCCCAAACCGGTTGAAATCGAAGTCCCAAAACCGAAAATCTATAACCCCGTGATTACGGCGCCGGTCGCAAAGGTCGCCAAAAAAGCTCCCGTTCCCGATCCCACGCAGCTGGCCAAGGCCTTTCCTGATCCCAACCCCCCGATTTCGCTGGGGAGTTCCGCCATCCCAACTCTGAAAAAGCCTCGGGAAGACGTTCAGACCGGCGGCTTCGGCGATCCGAACGGCGTGGCGTCGAACGGCAAGACCGATCGCAACCCGAATATCGCTCAGCTGGGCTCTTACGATCTTCCGGCAGGTGCCGGTCAGGGAAATGGGACCGGAGGTGCCAAAGGCGCTAAAGGCACCGTCACCAGCACGGGATTTGGCAACGGTGTTGCTATCGGAACAGGTGGCACCGGCAGCCATGGCACCGTGCAGCAGGGCGCTTTTGCCGACGAGCATGCTGTCGTGGCAGGGCCAAGGATGAAGCAGACAGCCGCCGTGTCGAATTCCAAGCCGGTGGAAATTCTTTTCAAGCCCAAGCCGGAATATACAGACGAAGCCCGTGCGAAGAAGATTGAAGGAGAAGTTCTGTTGCAGGTGATTTTTGCCGCTTCCGGCGAAGTGAAGGTTGAGCGCGTCGTCCAGGGACTTGGCTACGGTCTCGACCATTCCGCCGAGTCGGCCGCGCGCGAGATCCGCTTCCGTCCGGCACAACAAGAAGGCCAACCGGTGGATGCAAACGCCATCGTCCACATAACTTTTGCTTTGGCATACTGAGGGGGGATTGGAATGGGTAAGGCAAAGAATTTTTTCTTTTCTGTAGCTTTGATGGCCGCTCTTGGCGGAACGCTTTCCGCGCAGAATCAGACGGCCGTGCAAACCGAGCCGAAGGCGGAAACTCCCGCCACAGTGTCTCCGGTCACCACGGTGAATCAGGCCGTCGATCGCATCATTGCCCGCGAGCACGATGAAATTGCCACGATTCGCCGCTACAACCCCATCATCGAAACCTATATTCAGGACATGAAGCCTGATAAGGACATGGGCGCGGTACCCATCCACGACCACTATTTCCTGGGCCAGGCCAATCTCTCCAAGGGCGTGGTGGATAATTCCATGCTCTCGGGCACCAAAAAAGGCAAGCTCGACGACCTGAACCCCATCGCCCACCTCGGAAGCTATTTCAGCTCCTCTTATGTTCCGGATGGCTTCCTTCAGATGGTTTATATCGATATGAACGGGCTGGATCGCCAGCACTACCAGTTCGACTACGTCCGCCGCGAATTCCTGGGCGATGTGCGCTGCGTGGTGTTTGACGTGACTCCCCTGCCGAAATCGGGGAAAGGCCGCTTCAAGGGCCGCTTCTGGGCCGAAGACCAGAACTACACCATCGTCCGTTTCAACGGCATCTACACGCCTGTCGCCGGGATCAACGGCTTTAACCTGCACTTCGATAGCTGGAGACTCAACGTGGCGCCCGGCCTCTGGCTACCCGCGTTCGTGTTCAGCCAGGAATCCGAACTCAAGGATTTTCTCGGCAATAACATCCGCTTCAAATCGCAAACCCGCCTCTGGGGCTATGATCTGAAGGCCACCAGCCCGCAGGAGGAGTTCAGCGAACTCACCATTGAATCGCCCAACGCGATTCAGGATCAGGCTGGCGCGCAGCAGCAGGATCGTTCCCCGGTGGAAGCCGAGCGCGAATGGCAGCACCAGGCCGAAGTAAACGTTCTCGACAGGCTCCAGCGCGTTGGATTGCTGGCTCCCACGGGCGAGGTCGACAAGGTTCTCGAGACCGTCGTCAACAATCTCGAAGTCACCAATAATCTCGACGTGGAGCCGGAAGTTCACTGCCGCATTTTGCTCACCGGTACGCTCGAATCTTTCTCCATCGGGCACACGATTGTGCTGAGCCGCGGTTTGCTGGACGTTCTTCCCGATGAAGCAAGCCTGGCCACGATGCTGGCCCAGGAACTTGCGAATATCATCGTCACCAAGCCTTCCACCGACCAATGGGGCTTCAACGACACCACCAATGTTTCCACCGTCGAAGCTCTCAGTCATTTCTCCTTCCGGGATAATCCCGATCAGGTGCAGACGGCCAATCAGAAGGCGGTCGAGCTGCTCAAGAACTCGCCGTACAAGGACAAGCTTGCAACCGCCGGCCTTTTCCTCAAGGAGCTCGACGCGGATTCGAAGTCTCTGAACGCGCTAATCAACCCGCGTCTAGGGAATCGCGTCTCCGTGTACACGCAGCTGATCAACTCCGCCCCGCAACTCGATCGGGACAAGGTTGACCAGGTTTCGGCTCTTCCGCTCGGCGCCCGCGTGAAGCTCGATCCCTGGACCGACCACGTCGAACTGCTCAAGGCCAAGCCGATTCCTCTGCTTTCCGCCCGCGAGAAAATGCCTTTTGAAGTCACACCCTTCATGCCCTATCTCACTCGCTACCAGAAGCCCTCGATCGGAATCGCAGCCGATCCCGCCAAGGCCGATCTGGCCAAGCAGCAGGGTGAACAGCAGCAACAGGAACCAGCTCGCTAACTTCCCCAAGCGTTTCGTGATTCACAGAAGGCCCGGCAGCTCATCGCTGCCGGGCCTTTTCCTTTTCGACCGTCGACGTTCGTTGACCTGCTTCTTCTTTCGCTCTCAGGCATTCCCGCCTGTCAAAGCTTCGGCGCGCCGTACCCCGGGAGCGCCCATCTCCCGATTGGCGTAGTGTCTAACCTTCGCACTCCGGTCCGCCTCGCCTTGCGCAGTCATTCTGAGCGCCGCCTTTGCGCGAAGAATCCCTCTCGCATTTCTCTCGGATGGCTGCTCCGAGCCCGCTGCCACACACCGGCAGTTTCCTTCTGCCTCGCGGATGAGCGAAACTCAAGGGCGATGCCCCGGCAATCCGTTCTCGAATACTTCCGCAAGGATTCGCGGCCCTTCAGCGAACCCGCCGTCGCCTTCCGGCGCGGCTATCGAACCGTTCGCTGGTCCTACGCGCGCCTGTTCGACTCGGCGTCGCATTTCGCGGCACGCCTGAGATCGCTCGGCATCGCGAAAGGGGATCGCGTCCTTCTCTGGGGAGAAAACTCCGGCGAGTGGATCGCCGCCTTTCTCGGCTGCCTCTTTTGCGGTGTGGTCGTTGTGCCCATGGACGCAATCGCGGACCCGGCGTTCGCCCGGCGCGTTGCGCAGCAGTCCGGCGCGCGTCTCGCGGTAGCAGCCCGCGGTTTGCCCGCGCTCGATCTGCCTTTCGCGACAATCGCCCTCGAAGACCTGGGTGAAGCGTCGGGGCCTGTGGAAGACTTAGAGCCCGCCGTGCTAGACCGCACCGATCCCGTCGAGATTGTGTTCACGTCGGGCACCACGGCGGAGCCGCGCGGCGTCGTTCTCACCCACGCCAATCTGCTCGCGAATCTGGAACCCATCGAGAAGGAAGTCAATCGTTACCGCCGCTACGAACGTATTTTCCACCCCTTGCGTTTTCTGGACCTGCTGCCGCTGAGCCACGTCTTCGGCCAGCTGTTAGGAATTTTTATTCCGCAGATAGTGGGCGCCACGTCCATCTTTCTGGACACACTGAATCCCTCGGAAATTCTGCGCTCTATTCGTGACGAACGTGTCTCCGTGCTGGTAACCGTGCCACGCCTGATCGAATCCCTCCGCGATCAAATCGAGCGGGACCTGGCGAGCGCAGGCCGGCTCGAACGATTCCGGCAGGATTTCGAAGCCGCCGCGAACGAGCGCTTTCTGCGCCGCTGGTGGCGCTTCCGCTCGATTCACAGCCGCCTAGGCTGGAAATTCTGGGCGATAATCTCGGGCGGCGCCACGCTCCCGGAGGAAGCGGAAACGTTCTGGAGCCGTCTCGGTTACGCGGTGATTCAAGGTTACGGACTCACCGAGACAACCTCGCTCGTCAGCCTCAATCACCCTTTTCGCCTCGGCCGCCGCTCGATCGGCAAGGCGCTCCCGGGCCTGGAGGTCAAGCTGGCCGGCGACGGAGAAATTCTGGTTCGCGGAGAAAACGTCGCGCGCAGCTACTGGAAGGATTCAGGGGTAAGCTCGGTACTCGACGAAGACGGATGGTTTCACACCGGCGACATCGCCGAACGCGACCCCTCGGGGAATTTCTATTTCAAGGGTCGCAGAAAAAATGTAATCGTCACGTCCGAAGGCCTGAATATCTATCCCGAAGACCTCGAAGCGGAATTACGCAAGGAACCCGGCGTGCGCGATTGCGTCGTCGTCGGCCTGGATCGCAACGGCAACGCGGAGCCGTGCGCGGTGCTGCTGCTTCGCGACTCATCAAACTATCCGCCAACCGCCGCAGCCGAAATCATTCGCAGCGCAAACCACAGGCTGGCCCCCTTTCAGCAGATGCGCCACTGGCTCGTTTGGCCCGATAAGGATTTTCCGCGGACGCCCACGCAGAAGCCGCTGCTCTCGCAGATCAAGCAAGCCGCAGAGGCTGAATTAGGCGGGGAAAATCGCGCGCAAACCGGCACTGGCTCTAGCCCGCTGAATGAACTGCTAGGTCGGATTGGAAGAGGTGTTGCATTAGAGGAAGGCAGCTCGCAGAAATTGCAGCTCAGCTCCATCGAACGCGTCGAGCTGCTGAGCGCCCTGGAAGACCGCTACCAGGTCGACCTGAGCGAAACTCAATTCTCAAACGCAGCCACGGTAGCGGATCTGGAACGACTGCTTCACCAGCCCGCCGCGAGTTCGCCCGCGTACCACTATCCCCGCTGGGCGCAGACGTGGCCCATTCGAATCTTTCGCGCGCTCGTGCTGAAACTTCTGGCGCGCCCAGCCATGCTGCTATTAGGTTGGCCGCGCGTGAGCGGCCGTGAAAATTTGAGAAATGTGAATGGCCCGGCGCTGGTGGTTGCCAATCACGTAGCGTTTTTCGACACTGCCTATATCTGGGAAGCCCTCCCCGGCCGCATTCACCGCAAACTCGCGGTAGCGATGGACGGCGAACTTCTCGAATCGATGCGAAACCCGGCGCCAGGCACAGGTTTCCTGGAAGCATTAGCGGATCGCGCGTCGTATTGGCTGGTGATCTCGATCTACAACGTGTTCCCGCTGCCGCTGCGCGCCGGCTTTCGCAAAAGCTTTGCATTCGCCGGTGACTTGGTTGACCGCGGCTGGAGCGTCCTGGTTTTTCCCGAAGGTGTCTTGACGCGCGACGGGAAACTCAGCCCCTTCCGCGCGGGAATCGGGCTGCTCGCGACGCGCCTGAACGTTCCGGTCATCCCATTACGGCTCGACGGCATCTTCGAATTGAAAGCCGCCGGGAAGAAATGGGCGCGCCCCGGCCAGATCAAAGTGACGATAGGTTCGCCGGAACGCTTTCGAGACTCAGATGCGGCAGAACAAATCGCGCAGGATCTAGAAAATCGCGTCGCTAACATCGGGGACTAATCTGAAGTAAGCCAAGCTGCGTCTTGTAGGTCTTCTTCTTCTCTCTATCCAGCCCCGCCAGGGGCGGAACAGCGTAGCCCACCGCGGCAGCGGTGGGAGCCCGGTATGAAAGTACCGTGAAGCCCCGGAGGGGCGGCACGATCCGTTTCACTCCATCAACGCGCCACCTACGAGGTAGCCTCCGCGCTCGCCCGAATCTCCTGCCAGCGCTTCGGCCTTCGCTTCGAATCCAGCACTTTCTTGCGCAGCCGGATCGATTTCGGCGTCACTTCCACAAACTCATCGTCGGCGATGAATTCAATGGCCTTCTCCAGCGTCATCTCGCGCGGCGGAACCAGCCGGATCGCCTCATCCGCCGAAGAAGACCGCATGTTAGTCTGCTTCTTTTCCTTCGTGATGTTCACGTTCATATCGTCTTCGCGCGAATTCTCGCCGACGATCATCCCCTCATAGACTTCCACGCTGGGCCCCACGAACATCTCGCCGCGTTCCTGGATTCCCCACACCGCGTAGGCGGTGGAAACGCCGGCCCGGTCGCACACAAGCGCTCCGGTAAGTCGCGAAGCCATATCGCCGCTATATTCCGTCCAGCCCTCCAGCAGCGAATGGATCAGCGACGTCCCGCGCGTGTCCGTCAGCAGTTGCCCGCGCAACCCGATCAATCCCCGCGATGGGATGCGGAATTCCAGTCGCACGCGACCCGAATGGTGGTTCACCATTTTCACCATTTCCCCGCGGCGGCTCCCCAGCGACTCGATCACAATTCCGATAAACGACTCCGGGCAGTCCACCACCAGCAGCTCCAGCGGCTCCATGCGCTTGCCGTTTTCTTCGCGCACCACGATCTCCGGCTTGCCCACCATCAGCTCGTAGCCCTCGCGGCGCATCGTCTCGATTAAAATCGCCAGCTGCAATTCGCCGCGCGCCAGCACGCGAAACGTGTCGGTAGAAGCGCTGTCTTCCACGCGCAAGGACACATTCGTAAGCAGTTCGCGCTGCAGCCGCGAGCGCAGGTCGCGCGAGGTCACGTATTGCCCTTCGCGCCCCGCAAAGGGCGAAGTATTTACGGTAAACAGCATCGTCAGCGTCGGCTCGTCGATCAAAAGCGGTTCGAGCGGCGCCGGATGCTCGAGATCGGTAATGCTCTCGCCGATCTGGATTCCTTCCACGCCTGCGATTCCGACGATGTCGCCCGCAAACACCGTCTCCGCATCGTCGCGCTCCAGACCGCGAAACGTGAACAGCTTCGTAATCTTGGTCGGCTGGATCGTGCCGTTCAGCTTGGCGATGCCGACTTCCGCGCCGCGCGTGAGCGTTCCTTCAAACACGCGCGCGATCGCGATCCTTCCCAGATATTCGCTGTAATCAAGGTTGGTCACCTGAATCTGCAGCACCTTAGCAGGATCGCCCGTGGGAGGTGGAATCGAGGAAACGATCTTCTCAAACAGCGGCTTCAGATTCGTCGACGAATCGCCGATCTGGTCGTGGGCCACGCCGGTTTTCGCATTCGTGTACACCACCGGAAAATCAAGCTGGTCTTCGGTGGCGTCCAGATCGATAAACAGGTCGTAAATTTCATCGAGCACGGCCGCAGGCCGCGCATCCGTGCGATCGATCTTGTTCAGCACGATCACCGGCGGCAACTTCGCCGCCAGCGCCTTCTGCAGCACGTAGCGCGTCTGCGGCAGCGGCCCTTCGCTCGCATCCACCAGCAGCACCACGCCGTCCACCATGCGCAGCGCGCGCTCCACCTCGCCTCCGAAATCGCTGTGGCCCGGCGTATCGACGATATTGATCTTGGTGTCGTGGTACGTGAGCGCCGTGTTCTTCGCCAGAATGGTGATCCCGCGCTCGCGCTCCAGGTCGTTCGAATCCATCACGCGGTCGGTCATTTCCTGGTTGGCTCGGAAAATGCCGCTCTGGCGCAGCATGGCGTCCACAAGCGTCGTCTTGCCATGGTCCACGTGGGCAATGATGGCGATGTTGCGTATAGATGTAGTCATCGGTTCGTTTCCCTGAGAGAAAAGGCTGCCTGCGCAGTCTTGCAGCCCCGATGAGTCCTGATGAGGAGTTTTCTGGAGCAACAAACGCTACAAACGCACAACTATTCTAGCATGCGAAAGGGGCTCAGTGGCGGAAGTTCTTGCGGGTCATTTCTTTGAGTAACGGTCGCCAAAGAAATCATGGGCATTCCACACGGGCCGTTCCTGCGCCTGCGCCACAAGATACCCGCACAGAAAATTGAATTGCGTGAACTTCACCGCCGCCCCGAAATCGAGTCCCGGCTGTTCCATGCTGTCCTGCGGCGAATGGTAGATCGTCGATTTCCAGTGCTCCTCGATTTTCTCCGGCTGTATCGCGGGATTATCGGATTTGTCCCCGGCGTCGCTCAGGAACGCCGGAACCCCCTGTTTCACGAAAGCATATTGGTCGCTGCGAATGAAAATCACCTGCTCGGGCTCCGGATCGGGGCTCACCGTAAGATGCAGCCTTTCCGCCGCGTCCTGCACCACGTGTCCCAGGCTCGAATGCTCCGCGCCGTAAGCCACCACGTCTTCGAGCGGCCACAGCATCAAATCCTCATCCATATTGACGTCCGCCACGAGCGCCGATTTTGGCACGGTCGGATAGTGTGCAAAGTAGTCAGCTCCCAGCAGTCCTTCTTCTTCCGCCGTGAAAGATACAAACAGGATCGACCGCCGCGGCCGAGGGTTCAGCGTAACCATCGCTCGCGCGATGGCCAGCAGCTCCGCGCTCCCGGAAGCGTTGTCGAGCGCCCCGTGATAGACACTGTCGCCCTGCACTGGCACGCCGATACCCATGTGATCGGAATGCGCCGTGAATACCACGTATTCCCCGCGCAGCGCAGGATCGCTTCCCGTCAGCTTGGCGGCCACATTTGGGCTGTGCATATCCTCCGATTTCGTCGCGACATGAATCTTGAATGTAAGCTTTGTCTCAAACGAAGCAAGCTTGCCCGCCTTGGCCGCGGCAAAGATGTCGTCCGGCGAATGCCCGGCGGCCTCGAAAAACTTCCGCGATTGCGGCAGATTCGTAATGGCGATCGCCCGCAATTCCGGATGATAGTCGTTCGGCCGCCCCTGAGGATCGAGCCAGTTGAGATCGGGCGCAGCCGAGTCATTCACGCGGTGTTGAAAACTGTACAAGCGCTCCAGGTTCGGGTCGTTCATGGTCACGTAGCCGACCGCGCCATGCGCCACAGCAATTTCCCTCTTCGTAATTCCCGAGGAATAGTGCGCGCGCAGCGACGAATCGAACTGCGGCGGCGCGCCATAGATCAGCGCCACGATTTTGCCCTTCGCATCGATGCCCGCGTAATCGTCATGATGCAGCTCCGGCGCCGTAATCCCGTAGCCCACAAACACCACGGGCGCCTCGACGGAAACGTCCGCGCGCCCCGGATCTGACGCAGCCAGAAAATCCCGCTTGTCCGCGAGAACTTCTTCTTTACCGCCCGCCGTCCAGGTCATCGTTGTTTGTGATGCATCCACGTGGGATCCGCGGAACGGCACGCTCTGAAAATACGTGCCCTTGTCTCCGGCCGGATCGAGGCCCATCGCCTCAAATTGCGCCGCCATGAATTTTGCGGCGATCTCGTGGCCGCGCGTCCCGGTCCGCCGCCCTTCGAGCAGGCTGTCGGAAAGAAAGCGCATGTCGGCGCGGATCGCTTCCGGCCGGATCGTCGCCATCGCGCGGTCCGCCGCGTCGTTGGCGGCAGGGGTAGACGAAGCAATTACAAGGAATAAAACAAATCCCAGGCGGCGCATCTGCGGGAATGAGTTCAAGGGGAGGCCCCTCCTGATTCAATATAACTTAGTCGAGGCGAAAATTGAGGCGTTCGATCGACCGGGCGCGGCCTGTGGCTTCGTCCACATCGATCAGCACGGTGTTCATCTGCACGTCGCCCTCGGCCACCACGAACCGCGCGGGGAGCGCGTCGAGAAAGCGCTGCAGCACGCCTTCTTTTTCCATGCCGATCACGGAATTGTGCGGCCCGGTCATGCCCACATCGGTCGTGTAGGCGGTGCCGCCGGGAAGCACGTGATAATCGGCCGTGGGCACGTGCGTGTGCGTGCCCACCACAACGGAAACTTTTCCGTCGAGATACCACCCCATGGCCTGCTTTTCCGAAGTGGCCTCGGCGTGCATGTCGACGAAAATCACCTTCACGTCCGCCGGGATCTTGGCCAGCTCTCGCGTAGCCGTCCGGAACGGATCGTCAAGCGCCGTCATGAACGTGCGGCCCTGTAGGTTCAACACCGCATAGGGCACGCCATTCCTGGCGCGACCTACATAAAGACCGCTGCCGGGCAACCCATTCGGAAAATTCGCGGGTCGCAGAAGCCGCGGCTCGTGAGGGAAGAACTCCAGAATCTCGCGGCGGTCCCAGATGTGATTCCCCCCGGTGATCACTTCGATCCCGGACGCGAACAGCTCCTCCGCCAGCCGGGGCGTGATCCCGAATCCCGACGCGGAGTTTTCGCCGTTCGCGATGCACAAGTCGATTTGCCGTTGCGAAAGAATGTCCGCAAGGCGGTCGTGAACGATTTTCCGGCCCGGAGAGCCGACGATGTCGCCAATAAAAAGAATTCTCAATTTTCCCGCGGCTCTCTTTCAGATTGGAAAACCACCCACATTGCGTATGCCTTCTGTATCACAAATTCCTTTGGCCGCAAAACTTCGCAGCCGTTTCGCCAAAGCAAACCCCGGCGCTACGTTTTCGGGAAGAATTGCAATGAGAAGGGAGCGGTCCACTTCGCCGTGCGCGCTAGGCCCTGAACCCCACGGTTAAGGCGGGCGCCCTGCGCCTGCTTTAAGGCTTTTCCGCACCGGCAAGCCGGCTCGAAACATGCACAAGGGCAGGTCGACGCGGGCACCCTGGGATCCAGTGTTGGTTCAAAAGGCTTTCGCAACGTCACCTGCGTCGCAGGCCATCTCCCGAACGATTGTAGCAGGGAACTCGCGCCACAAAGCCGCAAGAACACCCGCGCGCCTCATAATCTCGCAACTGTGGCCCCGCCGTTTGCAATTGGCAGTTATTCTGAGAGGGTGTGGCTTTTTTGACGTCTCTTGCCCTTTGCGGTTGCCCGTCGCCGTCGCGGTTGGCAGTCATCCTGAGCGCAACGAAGGCTCTCTCTCCGCCTTACGCTCCTGCCGTAGAGGTTGCTGCTGCGGTTCCCATCGCTGTCGCGGGTGCCCGACCCTTCGCATTTTAAAGGGTCGGTCTTCTGCCGTTGCCTTTGCCTTTCGCAGTCGCTTTTCGCTGTCATCCTGAGCCCATACGCGCGAAGCGCGGATGGGTGAGGGACCTGCTTCTTCTTTCTTTTTTCTTTCCTTCTCCGTTGTTTGCCCGTCGTCCTGAGGAGCGCAGCGACGAAGGATCTCTCTTGGTGCACAATTCCCAGCAATCCCCCGCCGCCAGTAACGCCTTTTAGAGAGTCGGGGCTAACACCCTGTGTGGCAAGGTCAGTTTTCGTCAGGGCACGGATTTATCCGTGCCGCAAATGCCTGAAAAATCGATCGGCTTCACCCGCTGAGGAACGATGTAGCCACTTTCCACACAGACTCCTCAGCCCTAGCGCGAGGATCTTTGTAAGTCGCCGCTTTCAGCCGCGAAAAAAAACCGGCGCGCAGCGCCTGCCGCTCGTGGTGCACTTACCGCGAGCCTCCTCCTCAACCTCCTCTGCCTCCACGTCGCAGCTAGAAGTGAAACCCGATCTGCGCCGTGATAGTTCGAGGCGTCACGTAGTGCGTGCCGCTGAAGGTGGAGAGGAAGTTGTACAGAGCCTCCTTATCGGCCACGTTGATCACCGTGATGCGCGCGCTCCATTTGTAGTGATCCCCGTGAAACAAGTTGTCGTCGCCCAATGCAATGTCGAACAGATTGCGCGAAGCGATTCGCGGCGGATTGCGATCGTCATCTTCCGTGCCCGGCGCCGGAACCTTGGTGAGCGTTGACCCGTACTGGCTTGCCGGGCACAAGTTCACGCCCAGCGCGGAGCTGAGCGGAGTACCTATGAGGTTTCCTGGCGTGGGCGGCGCCGCATGCACCGATCCGCAGAACAGCCCCGCCTCAAACTGCTGATCCGCGCTGATGTTTGAAACGTCCACGATGGTCGTGTCCGTTCCGTCGGGTCCGTTCGCGCAATTTCCGCCTGCGCAGGGCAGTTGCCCTGCCACCAGCCCGCTGTCGTATCTCCAGTTCAGTCCGATCCACGGCCATCGTTTCGACGGCTGATATTGCACATGGGTCGTCTCATTGAAGCGCTCGTCATGATCGATGCGGAAAACCGAAACCCCGCCGGGAGTCGCGCCGGCTCCCCCGATTTGCGGCGTGAAGAATCGCGCCGCCACGCTCGACATCACCACATACGCCGAGAATCCCTTGATGTTGGTCACATCCGCCCGGGCGGCCACTCCCGGAATCTTCGAATTGTGCCACTCGATCGGGAACGTGATCGGCGTGTTGCCCAGCACGCTGAAGTCGTATGCGTTGTGGGTGTATTTCCAGATGTATTCGCCGTCCACCACGAAGTGCTTGCCGAAGGCCTGCTGCAACCCCGCGTGAAACTCGTTTCGGAAGCCGGGGCTCAGCAGCGAATTCGCTCCGGGCGCGCAGAGCAGCAGCGGAGACAGCACCGGATCGTTGCATCCGATGCTCGAAAGGATGAGGTTTTCGTTGAAAGGCGTTTCCAGGCTCCGCGCGTAGGAAACGCGGAGAACCGTGCC
>CAZRKW010000046.1:0-20637 GCA_964600355.1 uncultured Acidobacteriaceae bacterium | reverse complement strand
TCCTGGACGCAGGTGGAGACCGGTTCCGCGATCACCTGGAAATATCCCAGCTGCATTCTGCAGGGCGATAATTCGATCGGGGAGTTCTATTCCGTCGCGCTGACCAACAATTACCAGCAGGCCGACACCGGCACCAAGATGATCCACCTGGGCAAGAACACGCGCAGCACCATTGTTTCCAAGGGAATTTCCGCCGGCCACGGGCAGAACACCTACCGCGGCGAGGTGAAAATCCTGAAAGATGCCGTAGACGCGCGGAATTATACCCAGTGCGATTCGCTGCTGATCGGAGATAAATGCGGCGCGCATACGTTCCCGTACATCGAGGTGAAGAATTCCACGGCGCGCATGGAGCACGAGGCTTCCACCTCGAAAATCGGCGAGGACCAGCTGTTCTATCTGCGCCAGCGGGGCCTGAAGGCCGAAGACGCCGTGTCGATGATCGTCAACGGCTTCTGCAAGCGCGTCTTCCGCGAACTTCCCATGGAATTTGCGGTCGAGGCGCAGAAGCTGCTGAGCGTGAGCCTGGAAGGCAGCGTCGGATAGCCTGCGGTTTTCATTCACACATAACGGAACGACAGGGCGGACGGAGAAACGATGAGCTTGCTCGAAATTAAGGATTTGAGAGTGCGGGTGGACGACCGCGAGATTCTCAAGGGGATCAATCTGTCGATCAAAGCGGGTGAAATCCACTCGATCATGGGGCCCAATGGGTCGGGCAAAAGCACCCTTTCGCAGGTGCTCGCGCGCCGCGAGACCTACGAGGTTACCGGCGGCGAGGTGCTGTTCAATGGGAAAAACCTGCTGGAGATGAAAGCCGAAGAGGCGGCGTGCGAAGGCCTCTTTCTCGCCTTCCAGTATCCCGTCGAGATTCCGGGCATCAGCAACGCCTATTTCCTGCGCTCGGCGTTGAACGCTATCCGCAAGTATCGCGGCGAGGACGAAATGGACGCGATGGACTTTCTCCCGCTGATGCGCGAGAAGCTGAAGCTGCTCAATATGGACGAAAAGCTCATGAATCGCTCGGTGAACGAGTCGTTTTCGGGCGGCGAGAAAAAGCGCAACGAGATTCTGCAGATGGCCGTGCTCCAGCCGAAACTCGCGATCCTCGATGAGACCGATTCCGGCCTCGACATCGATGCGCTGCGGATTGTCGCGCAGGGCGTGAACACCATGCGCAGTCCGGACCGCGCGATTCTCGTGGTCACGCACTATCAGCGCCTGCTCGATTACATCGTGCCCGACCGCGTCCACGTGCTGGTCGATGGGCGAATCGTGCGTTCCGGCGGACCGGAACTCGCGCTCGAACTCGAAGACAAGGGCTACGGGACCGAAACCGGCGCGCGCAGCGCCAGCGCAACTCCCGCCTGACGACGGCGCGCAACGGCGCATACATTTGCTTTTAGTGAGGACAGAAAGTGGCGACAGCAAGCCAGGCACTTCAAAACTACGCGGAAACTTTCGCCCACATCGTGAAATCCGGCGCGGGCCGCGAACCCGCGTGGCTGCGGACGCTTCGGCAAAGCGGTTTCGATCGCTTCAACGAGACAGGCTTCCCCACGACGCACGATGAGGACTGGCGCTTTACCAACATATCCGCCATCGCCCAGACAAATTTCCAGCTGAACGGCGCCGGGAACCGCATTCCCACGCGCCGTCAAATCGAAACCTTCGGTATCGTGGGTGCGGCGTGCCAGCTTGTTTTTGTGGACGGGCGATTCTCTTCCGCGCTTTCGACGCTGGTGAAACTGCCGGAAGGCGTGACGGTATCGAGTCTCGCCGCAGCGATCGCCGAACGCCCTGACGCAGTGGAACCGTATCTTGGAAAATATCTCAACATACGGCGCGACGCTTTCTCGGCGCTCAACACCGCTTTTATCGAGGACGGCGCTTTCATTCACATTGGCAAAGGCGCCGTGCTCGAAGCGCCCGTTCACCTGCTGTTTGTCTCCACCGCGCACGATGCGCCTTCGATGATTCATCCGCGGAACCTGATCGTCGCGGAAGAAGGCAGCCAGGCCACTGCCATCGAGGAGTACGTCTCGCTCGGCGGGGCGCCGGCGCTCTGCAACACGGCAACGGAGTTGATCGCCGGCGACAATGCCGTCGTCTCGCATTACATGATCGAACGCGAAGACATGCAGGCGTTCAACATTTCCACGCTGCGCATCGAACAGGGCTGCAGCGCGAATATTTCGTCGCACTCCGTGTTGATTGGCGGCGCGCTAGTCCGCAATAACGTTCACCCGGTTCTGGCGGGCGAAGGCGGCGAATGCCTGATCAACGGCCTCTTCATCGGCACGGGACGCCAGCATCTCGATAATTACATGCTGGTGGAACATGCCAAGGCTCATTGCGGCAGTCGACAGTTCTACAACGGCATCCTCGACGGCAAAGCCCACGGCGTATTCCACGGCCGCATCGTGGTGCACAAAGATGCCCAGAAGACCGACGCGAAGCAGACCAATCGCAACCTGCTCCTCTCCGATCAGGCGCAGATCGATACCAAGCCGCAGCTGGAAATCTACGCGGACGATGTGAAGTGCACGCACGGCGCTACCATCGGGCAGATGGAAGAGAATGCGCTTTTCTACCTGCGCTCCCGCGGGATCGACGAAGTTTCCGCGCGCCGCCTGCTGCTCATGGCCTTCGCGAGCGAATGTCTTGACCGCATGCAGGAAGGACCCGCGCGGACGCACGTCGAGAAGCTGATCCACGCGCATCTCGTGCATATCGCGCAATCTTCGGCTGGTTTTGCCCGCGCCACACATCAACAAGAGGCCGAGCGAAATTTGGAGGAAGTGGGATGACCACTGCCGCCAAGAAGAGCGCCGCAAAATCGCGGCCGGTGGCCGCCCGGCAGGCGTCGGCTCCGTCGCCGGCCCGCGAAGCCGCGCCCGCGTATGACGTGGAAAAGATTCGCGGCGACTTTCCCATTCTCCGGCAGAAGATTCGCGGCAAGCAGCTCGTTTATCTCGACAACGCCGCCACATCGCAAAAGCCGCAGTCGGTGATCAACGCGATCACGCGCTATTACGAGCGCGACAACGCGAACATCCATCGCGGCGTGCATTTCCTCTCCGAGCACGCCACCGAGGAGCACGAAGCGGCCCGCTCGGCGATTCAGGGTTTTCTCAACGCCGCCCACTCGAAGGAAATCATTTTTGTCCGCGGGGCCACCGAGGGTATCAATTTGGTGGCGCAAACCTACGGGCGCGTCCACGTGGGCGGCGGCGATGAAGTGCTCATCACCGCGATGGAGCACCACTCGAACATCGTGCCGTGGCAACTCCTGTGCGAGGAAAAAGGCGCGAAGCTGCGCGTCGCTCCCATCAACGATCGCGGCGAGCTGCTGCTCGACGAATTCGCGAACTTGCTCGGCCCGCGGACGAAAATCGCCGCCGTCACGCATGTTTCCAACGCGCTGGGCTCGATCACGCCGATCCGCAAGATGGTCGAACTCGCGCACGCGCGGAACATTCCGGTGCTTGTGGACGGCGCGCAAGCCGTGCCGCACCTGAAAGTCGACGTGCAGGCGCTCGATTGCGATTTTTACGCCTTCTCAGGGCACAAGGTTTACGGTCCCACCGGCATTGGCGTTCTTTACGGCAAAGCGGCCCTGCTCGAAGCGATGCCTCCCTACCAGGGCGGCGGCGACATGATCAGCTCGGTCACCTTCGAGAAGACCATTTTCAACAAGCTGCCATTCAAGTTCGAGGCTGGCACGCCCGATATTTCCGGCGCCATCGGGCTGGGAGCGGCCATCCGCTATCTTGACGGGATCGGAATCGAAAACGCCGCCGCTCACGAACGCGATCTGCTGGAATACGCCACCGGAAAAGTCGGGGCGATTCCGGGGATCCGCCTCGTGGGAACGGCGAGGGAAAAAGCGGGCGTGCTTTCCTTTGTGATGGAAGGCATTCACCCCCACGACATCGGAACGATTCTGGACCAGGAAAGCATCGCCATTCGCACCGGGCATCACTGCTCGCAACCGGTGATGGAGCGCTTCGGCATCCCCGCCACGGCCCGCGCTTCGTTCGCGCTTTATAACACGCGCGAAGAAGTCGACGCGCTGGTTGCCGGCATCGAAAAGGTGCGGGAGGTATTCGCGTAATGGCCGACCTGCGCGATCTCTATCAGGACGTGATCCTCGAGCACAGCAAGGCCCCGCGGAATTTTCGCGAGATGGCCGGCGCGAATCACAAAGCCGAGGGGTTCAATCCCCTGTGCGGAGACCGCTTCACCATCTATCTCGATCTCGAGGGCGATTCGATCCGCGATATCAGCTTCCAGGGCTCCGGCTGCGCCATTTCCAAGGCTTCCGCTTCGATGATGACCCAAAGCCTGAAAGGCAAGACCAAAGCCGATGCCGAGAAGCTCTTCGGCGGCTTCCACGATATGGTCACCGGCCACGAGCCTTCGAATGGCGCGCCGGTAGAACTCGGCAAGCTGACGGTTTTCTCCGGCGTGTCGGAATTTCCCGTGCGTGTGAAGTGCGCCACACTTGCCTGGCACACGCTGCAGGCCGCGCTCGAAGGGAAACAGGACGCCATTTCGACGGAGTAGTTTCTGCGCTGGAGCCGGCGGTAAGGCTCAAAGCAATGAGGTAAGTTTCCTATGCCGGTCACAAACCAGCCCATCACGCTAAGCCGCGAAACGGACGTGGTCGAAGTCCCTAGCGGCATCAACAACAAGCTGCCTGCCGGCACCGTGGTGCGGGTGATGCAGAATCTCGGCACCACCTACACGGTCTACAGCGATTACGGCCTGATGTATCGCGTCGATGCGAAGGATGCGGATGCCCTGGGACTCTCGAACGCGCCCGCTGCGCCGGAAGCCTCTTCCGAAAGCGAACCCTTCAGCGAAAAGATGGTCTGGGACCAGCTCAAGACCGTCTACGATCCCGAGATTCCCGTAAACATCGCCGATCTCGGCCTCATCTATTCATGCCAGGTGAAGCCGCTCGATCAGGGCGCCCATCGCATCGACATCGAGATGACGCTCACGGCGCCCGGCTGCGGCATGGGCAACGTGCTTAAATCGGACGTGGAAACCAAGCTCGCGAAGCTACCCACGGTTCGCGAAGTCCACGTCGAGGTCGTCCTCGACCCTCCCTGGGGCCCTGCTCGCATGTCGGACGCCGCCAAGCTGCAACTCGGCCTCGATCTCTGATCCGCCTAATCGCACTCCAAAACCTGAAGAGCCTCTGAGTCTAAGTCCTGCGCCGTAGTTTTGACCCTGCGAGGGACACGCACACCGCTACAGCGCTGCCGAAAAGCACCTCAGCGGTCCGCCGTAATGCGATGGGCAAGCCCGCTGCGGTGGAGTAATTCAGCACGCTTGGCATCATCACCAGAGCGACGGTGACTGGAGCGATCCTCCAGCTCAGGGGCACTCGAATAAAACTCGTGCAGATCACTACCGAGACCGCCATCGCCAGCAGGATGGACCATACGGCCGGACCCAGCACGAACAGGAACACCAGGCCCACCGCGCAGCCGATCAGGGTGTTCGCGGCCCGGGACTTGAAGGCCAGGACGGCGGTCTCAAGTTCCGGCTCCGACACAATGACAACCGAAATGATGGCCCAGAGGGGGTCGACATTCTTGATTCGTGCCAGAGCCAGCCAGACGATCGTTGTGCCAATCAGGATTCGAATGGCATAACCGATACCTGAAGGCACTGCGGCTGGTGTACTACCAGAAATCATGCCAGTGCGATCTTTCAGTTGGCCAGCGACCTTAAGGAAGGGGGAGCGGTGCCGTTCCGGCAGCGACCGGAATGCGCAGGGCAAAACGCTTGGGCGCGAGCCGGGGTAGGTACATGAAGCCTCGGTGGGCACAGGCGATGAGAATGTCAGTCCGGCAAGCCACAGGGACTCGTACGAAATCGGAGGCTCAGTGCCCGCCCAACCAGCAAGTTACACCAGAACGGCTCTAGCGCCTGCCGCCGCCCGAAGACGACCGTTCCGGCTTGAAAGACTGCCATTCACGGATTTGCTCGGATACTTCCGCCTTCACGCGCTCGTCGGTGGTTGCTTCCCATCGGCGCCGAAGCTCTTCGAGGCGGGCATCCACGAATCCCGCTCGTCCTGACTTGTTTTTTTCCGGCTTGTCGCGTCTACCGTATGCCATGTTCCGATTGCTCCTGTCTGTCGAAATTCGCGATTCGTTCCATGATGGCGAAAATGGGCAATTGTGCCTTCTCTATTGTACCTTGATCTGCCGCCCCAGGTCGCGTGAGAACGCAATTTCGTTTCCTGCGGCTTTCATCACGCAAACCCGCCTTGTTTTTCATCACTATTGAGATCCGTTCCGGCGCCGCTATCGCCGGCAGGAGACGTTTGCCACTGGTTTACTTCCAAAAGCACGGCGCACGACGAGGGGTCGTTCCAAATCGTGCTGCTCAATCCCCAGTAGAACGAATATGCCGTTGCGCCGCCCGGGAGCTTCGCGAACGAATTCGCGCCGGGCCCGGTGTAAAGCATCACGGTATCCCCCGACATCACCGCCTGCGGCTGGAACCAGTAGGTGTGGGCCGAAAACCGCGAAATAAGCCCGCCGCCGATTCGCGCCGTGTCGAAAACGGCGTAAAAATTCAGGTCCACCGCGGCTTGCACGGCGAGGTGCAGGCATTCTTCGCCCGGTACGCCACGATTCGCAATTTCGATTATCTTGAGCCTCATCGCTGCCTGAACGTGTAGGTTGTCAGCGGCCAAACCCGATCCAGAAAATTTTCGTCCCCGAATGGATGCAGACAGCCCGCTGGTGTGAATCCTGGGGTTTCCGACGACGAGGCGCCCCCGAAGGGCTCGTAACCGTCTATTAAAATACATGTTTTGCCGGCGGATCACAACGGCACAACCGGGCTGCCATGCATAGGAAACGCATCTTCGTTCGATCCGCTATCATGGGTGCATGTCTGGAGTTATCAAAATCGGTCTGGCCGGCTGGTCGTATAAGGACTGGGCGGGCATCGTCTATCCGGCTTCCTTGAAGGCGGCACAGAGACTGGCGTACGTGGCTGAGTTTTTCAATCTGGTGGAGATCAATACCTCCTTCTACGGACCGATCAGGCCCGAAGTAGGGCGCGAATGGTGCCGCATCGTATCCCGCCGGAATCCGGATTTCACTTTCACCGCAAAACTCTTTCGCGGATTCACGCATTCCCCCGTTTCGGAGATTGAATCGACCTCGGCCAGCACGATCCGCCCGGGGGCAGGCGATGAGCGCGACGTGAAAGCCGGATTCGACGTGATTGCCTCAGCTGGGCTGCTGGGCGCGGTGCTGGCGCAATTTCCTATTTCGTTCAAGTATTCGGACGAGAACCGCGCGTATTTGCAGCAGCTCGTGGGGAAATTCGCGGAGTATCCGCTGGTGGTCGAGGTGCGGCATGCCAGTTGGAACCAGCCGGAAATTCTGAGCTGGCTCGCATCCCTTGGCGTCGGATTATGCAACATCGATCAACCGCTGCTGGGGCGCGCCATTCGCCCCGCGGCAAAAGCGACGTCGTCGATCGGATATATCCGCCTGCACGGGCGGAACTATCAGCAGTGGTTCGGCGAAACCAACGTGCGTGACCGGTACGATTACCTTTATTCCGGGAATGAACTGGCCCAGTGGAAAGAACGCGTGACGGAAGTATCCGCGCAAACGGCGGCAACCTATGTAGTGGCGAATAACCACAATCTGGGAAAGGCTGCAGTGAACGCCCTGGAGCTAATAAGTCTCCTGAACCAGAAAAAGGTGCAGGCGCCTCCCCCGCTGTTGGCGGAGTATCCAGACCAACTCGGCCTGATCGCCCAGAAATAGACGGGGCCAGGACTTGGCCCGGAAAAGATGAATCACGAATGAGACGAGAGCGAAGACTCGCGGATATGCGCGAAACCACGCGTCCAGTCGTGGCACAGTAGGGTTCCAACCCGATTGCCCCCCAGCTTTGGCCTGTGCTACCCTACCGGTTCGTACCATCCGATTTCCCAATGGAAGTCCATACTGTCGCCCGCTATGCTTACTCGAGGCCTCAGATGAACGACTTAGGCAGCTTTGAATGAGCCTTTGCAAGGCGAGCAGCAGTCGCGGGCACCGCAATTCTCTTTTTTATCCGGAGTTGACCAGATGGCATACAAATTAAATGTGAATGGCCAGACCGCTACCGTCGATGTCCCGGCGGACATGCCTCTGCTATGGGTGTTGCGCGATGTGCTCAATCTCAAGGGCACCAAATTTGGCTGCGGCATCGGCCAGTGCGGCGCGTGTACGGTACACCTTCGCGGAAGGGCGGTTCGTTCCTGCCTGACCCCGGTTTCGGCCGCAGTCGATGCGCCGATCGTCACGCTGGAGGGTCTCTCCGCGGATGGCACGCATCCGGTGCAGATCGCGTGGCAGGAAATTGACGTGCCGCAATGCGGCTACTGCCAGGCGGGCCAGATGATGTCGGCTTCGGCTCTGCTGGCGCGAACTCCGAATCCCACCGACCAGGAGATCGACGCCGCCATGACCGGCAACATCTGCCGCTGCGGCACCTACATTCGCATCCGCGAAGCGATTCATAAGGCGGCGTCCTACGCTTCGAAGTCAACTGCGCAAAACGTCCAACCGGGCCGCAACGGGTCCCTCGAACTGAAGGAGGCCCTGTGAAAAATTCTCTACTGGAACCGGTAAAGTCCGTCTCGCTTGACCGCCGATCGTTTCTTCGCGTTTCCGCGATCGCCGGCGGAGGCCTGCTCTTCGCCGTCTACGCCCATCCGATCACCCAAGTGCTCGCGCAGGCACCAGCGGCTGGGGCGACGAATCCGACGTTCGTGGCGACGGCGTTCATCAAGTTGGGCGCGGACGGTACTGTCACAATTCTCAACAAGAATCCCGAAATCGGCCAGGGCGTAAAGACCGAGCTTCCCATGATCATCGCGGAAGAACTCGATATCGACTGGAAGAATGTGCGAGTCGAGCAAGCCGATCTCGACGAATCGAAATACGGCCGCCAGCGCGCCGGCGGCAGCGGTACCACTCCCTTCAACTGGGACCCGCTGCGCCAAGTGGGCGCGGCGTGCCGCTCGATGTTCATTTCGGCCGCGGCGCAGGAATGGAACGTAGAAGAGGCTGAACTGTCCACCTCCTCCGGCCGCGTGAAGCACGAGCGAACGAATCGTTCCGCATCCTACAGCGACCTCGCTTCCAAGGTCGCGGCGATAACTCCGCCCGAACTCACCTCCGTAAAGCTGAAGGATCCTGCGGACTACAAGATCATAGGCCAGCCCATTCCCGGCGTGGACGTGCCCTCCATTGTCCGCGGTAAGCCCATCTATAGCATCGACTTCACTGTGCCCAACATGCTCTGGTCGGTTCACGAGAAATGCCCCGTCTTCATGGGCAAAGCGTTGAGCGCGAACCTCGACGAGATCAAGGCCCTGCCCGGCGTGCGCCATGCCTTCATCATCGAAGGCTCCAGAGATTACACGGGCCTGCACAGCGGCGTCGCCATCGTTGCGGACAGCTGGTGGCAAGCTCAGTCGGCGCGTCAAAAGCTGAAAGTTACCTGGGACGAAGGCCCCACCGCGAAGCAGAGCAGCGAAGGCTTCCAGCGCCAGGCCGATGAGTTTTCGAAGAAGGCCCCCGAGTTCCCTCTCCGCGTGGATGGCGATTCGGAAGCCGGGCTTGGCTCGGCCGCAAAAGTGGTCGAGGCTGCTTACTCCTATCCTTTGCTTTCGCACGCCACGATGGAGCCCCAGAACTGCGTGGCGCATTACGATAACGGCAAGCTCGTCTTCTGGTCTCCTACTCAGACTCCCGGAGCGGGCCGCCAGGAAGTCGCGAAGGTGCTGGGAATCCCCGAAGAAAACATCACCGTGCACATGCTCCGCTCCGGCGGCGGCTTCGGACGGCGTCTCACCAACGACTACATGCTCGAATCCGCGTGGATTTCAAGAGAGGTGGGCGCCCCTGTAAAAGTGCTCTGGACACGCGAAGACGATATGCGCCACGACCACTACCGCCCGGCCGGCTTTCACTACCTCAAAGGCGGGATCGACAGCTCGCAAAAGCTCACCACCTGGCGGAACCACTTCGTCAGCTTCGGCGAAAACAAGAAATTCCAGACGCCTCCCGCCGGCATGGAGGCGAATCAGTTCCCGGCGACCTTCCTGCCCAACTTCGATTTCCAGGCATCGCTGATACCGTCCGGAGTTCCCATGCATTCGCTGCGTGCTCCGGGCACCAACGCTTTCTGTTTCGTGGTGCAATCGTTCATCGACGAGCTGGCGCACGCCGCTGGAAAAGACCCCATGCAGTTCCGCCTCGAACTGCTGGCGCAGCCCAGGGTAAAGATTGCCAATCCTCCCCTTCCCACCGAACCGGAGATCGACTCCGCGCGGATGCGTAATTTACTGCTGCTCCTGGCTGAAAAATCCAACTGGGGCAAACGGACGCTTCCCAAAGGCACCGCCATGGGCGTGGCATTCCAGTTTGCTCTTCGCGGATATTTCGCCGAGGTGGCGGAAGTCAGCGTAGACGCGAACAAAAAAGTTAAAGTGAACAAGGTTTGGGTCGCCGGTGACATCGGCAACCAGATCATCAATTCCAGCAACGCGCTCAACATGGCGCAGGGCGCGGTGATCGAAGGCATGAGCCATCTGATGAACTGGGCAATTACCATCGACGCGGGCCGCGCGTCGCAAGGTAATTTCCAGGATTATCAGCCCACCCGCATGCGGCAAGCTCCCCCGGAGATCGAGGTGCATTTCCTGCGCTCGGACAATCCGCCCACTGGGTTAGGCGAGCCCGCGCTGCCTCCGGTAATTCCGGCGATCACCAACGCCATCTTCGCGATTAACGGGGACCGTGTTCGCTCGCTTCCGATCGCCAAGCATGGCTACAGCTGGGCGTAGAGACTTGATGTGGCTTTAAGGCCGGAGTAAAGAAAAAAGCTCGCAGTTCCTGCGAGCTTTTTTCTTTTTCAGGCCATCTGAGAGCTGGCTTGCGCCTTAGCGCCGTCCACCACCACCGCCGTGGAACCCACCGCCTCCTCCGTGGAAACCACCGCCGAATCCACCATGGAATCCTCCCTGCGGCTCAAAACCATGGCCGTAAGGCTCATGGAATTCGCCGAAGCTGTGAGGCCTTCCGTAGATTCCGCCGTAATACCCTCCGTAGAAATACGGGGAACCCCAGACCGCAAAGGGTGAGTAGAAACCCCAGCCGAACGGGCTGTAGAAGATCCCATCGCCCGGGATGAACGTGTAGGAACCGAACCACGGGTCCCAATACCAACCGGTGCCGGCCCAGCCCGGCCCTCCGTTGACATAGAGACGCGCTTGGTCCGCACCGGCCTCAGCCAGGTATCCCGCGCGCAATCCCGACCAGCGGTAGAGTTCGTCGGCATATTGTTTGGAATCGAACCCTTGCGACTTGAGCTTTCCACCTGTATCGAGATTCACCTGGTGATCGCCGCCAACTCCCACGCTACTGTTTCGCGCATAAACCTCCGCTTTGCCGCTGAAAACACGGATTCGGTTGCGAGCGACATCGAAGTCGTAGAGTCCTTTCTTCAAAAGTTGCGCGTTCGCACCGTTTTCATCGATGCGGATTCGGTTGTTTTTGCTGATATCCGTAACTTCCACCATGGCCTCGCCCTTGTCGACTTCGGCTTCGGTGTTGGCCAGGTCCGGCGAGATCATTTTCACCGCGCTGTTGTCGCCCACTCGCAGAAATACGCCCGGCGTCAGTAGAACTTCTACCTTGCCTGCCTGGGTTGTAAGCGTCTGCCCTTTCTCCAAATTAACCGAACCCACAGAATTCGTAGTGAGCGGCTGGCCGTCTATCGAAGCCTGCCCTTCCACGAAGTTGACGCTTCCAACCTGCGGAGGGTGGGCGTTCTGATTCGCGTTTGGAATCCGATTCTGAACTTGATTCTGATTCTGGACCTCGCCTTCGTTCTGCCCCCAAGTGGGGGATACGAAAGCTGCCGCGAGGATAAGAGCCCCCGCCGCGGAGAATATAAATGACTTACCTCGTATATTCATGGCTTGCCTCCATCTACTTAGATGCAGCGCAAGCCGGTCGGTGGCTACCGCTAACTCCAGCGCTGCCAGCGTTTTCGATTATTTCTTACTGTAGTAAAGAGAATCGAACGGAGGTCTTGTCAAACAGGAGCGCACAGCAGCAGGACTGCTGGGAGCAATCGGGGTTATTGGCGCAAGGTGTTCGCGATATCCTTGGCGACTTTGCGCGCGCGCATCAGATCTCCCGGCCCCAAAGAGATGGCCGCCACACGCGGGTGCCCTCCCCCTCCGTACTTTTCGCAAAGGGACGCGAGGTTCACTTCGGCCGAGGCTTCCTTCCAGGGATTGGTCCCCACGGATACTTTCGAGCGCGTGGGCGAGGCGCTCACGCCAACCGTGTAGAGGGCGTCCGGATAGAGGTAATAGGGAATGAACTTGTTGTAGCCTTCGAGGTCCAGATCGCTCACATCGAAATAGACCACGCCGCCGCGTGAGTCGGCGCGCTCTCGTAATATTTCCATGGAATGCCGGTGGCGCTCTAGCAGCGGGCCCAGGTGCTTCTTCACGATCGGCAGGTCGATCATCTCGCTGAGGGGTATTTCGGCCAATTCCGGAATCAACTGCTGCACCAGATTCGGCTCCGGGGCGGCTTCGATCACGAGCGCCAGTTGCATGGCAGGTTCGGCCAGACCCACGGCCTCTTGAGGCGAGGCGAATTGGGCGCCATCGATGATATCTCCCCACTTGATGAGGTCCGCAATCGGCCGCGCGTCAAATCCGAATTTTTCCGAAGCGATGGTGGCGAGAAACTTGGTGCAGGACTTGTAGGTGGGATCGTAGAACTTCCTGCCCGAGCGGTCGTTCCGGAAGTGCTCGGCGTCTTCCGGCTTCAGGAAGGCGCTCTGATGATGATCGAACCACCAGGTCAGCAGCGGGGAGCTGGAATACTTGAAATCGACGATGGCGTTTTCGTCGCCGTCGAAAGTACCGTCTTCAAAGGGCTGCGAGGCCTTGTGGGTCATGCCGGTGTAGAGGAATTCCGCGTTCGGATCGATGCGCTCCCGGTAAAAGCGGGAGAAGATCGCCGCCGAAGACGCCCCGTCGAAGCATTTATCGTGAAAGCAGATTCGAACCGTCACTCACTCCCCCATTCGTCCTGGGCCACTCTCGGCGATGTACCATCAACGAAAGTCAATTAGGATGAACGTTTTGCCCCACAAGTGTCAATAGGCATGGCGTTTTGAGGGGACTCCCGGCCTTTCGAGCAATCCGATGGCAACGGCAGCGAAAATAGCGGCGGGGTTTTTCGCGGAATCATCTAGAATACTCGGCCGATGGCAAAAATCACTTTTCTAGGCGCGGCCGGAACGGTAACAGGATCGAAGTATCTGGTGGAAGCAGAAGGCAAGCGGTTGCTGGTTGACTGCGGCCTCTTCGAAGGTTCGAAGGAACTCAAACAGCGCAATTGGGATCGCTTGCCGGTGGATCCAGCCACGATCGACTGGGTCGTGCTCACGCACGCGCACATCGACCACACCGGCTATCTCCCCCGGCTGGTGCACTCCGGCTACCACGGGCCGATCTATGCGAACCCCGCCACGCGCGAGCTGTGCGGCCTGCTCCTCCCGGACTCGGCGCATCTCCAGGAAGAAGACGCGCAGTTCGCAGCAAAAAAGGGCTATGCCAGCCACAAGCCCCCGCTGCCACTCTACACGGTGGTCGAAGCGCAGACCGCGCTGAAACAGTTTCGCGATATACCCCGCGCGGATTACTTCAAGATCAGCCCGCAATTTTCGGTGAAGGGACACGACGCCGGACACATTCTGGGCTCTTCGTGGATCGAACTGACCATCACGGAAAACAACAAGCAAATGCTGGTGGTTTTCTCGGGCGACATCGGGCGCTACGGCGAGCCGATTTTGAAAGACCCGGAACCGCCCACGCGCGCGGACTTTTTGCTCTGTGAATCCACCTATGGCGACCGCGACCATCCCAGCGGTTCGGTGGAGGACGAACTCGCGGACGTGATCAACCGGGTGAACAAGCGCGGCGGGGCGGTGGTGATTCCGGCATTCGCCGTGGGACGCACGCAAATGCTGATGTACTTCCTCCGTAAGCTTGAAGATGAAAAACGAATTCCGCACCTTCCGGTGTTCGTCGACAGCCCCATGGCGATCAACGTGACCGGCTTATATGCCAACCACACCGAAGACCACGACCTCGAATTCACCAAGGAAGAGCTCGAAGGCAATCACGATCCGTTGAACATGCACGAAGTCCACATGACGCGCACTGTGGAGGAGTCGAAGAAAATCAACGATGTCGTGTCGCCCTGCATCATCATCTCGGCCAGCGGCATGGCGACCGGCGGCCGCATCCTGCACCATCTTGAGCGGCGGCTCCCCGATTCTCGCAGTGCCGTTCTGCTGGTGGGCTACCAGGCGGAGGCGTCGCGCGGCCGCGCTTTGCAGGACGGCGCGAAATACGTCCGCATTTTCGGAGAAGAAGTGCCGGTGCGGGCGGAAGTCGTCAACATAGGCCAGCTATCCGCACATGCCGGCAGGAGCGAGTTGCTGCGATGGCTTTCCGGTTTCCAGGCTCCGCCGCGGCAGACGTTTCTGGTACACGGCGAACCGGTGGCCCTCGACACACTTCGCGGCGCGATCATCAGCCAGTTTCACTGGCCGGTAACGATTCCGGCGTACCGGCAATCGTTCGACCTGAATTTGTAAGCGGCGCGCTGTAACCGGCGCATGACCGGCGCGGTCTTGCCTACTTCGCCTTCAGCTTCGCCAGCTTTTCGGCTGCCAGCTGCATCGTCTTTTCCGTTTTGCAGAATGTGAAACGCAGCTGCGTGCGGCCATCGGCGGGATTGCGATAGAAGCTTGATCCGGGCACCGCGGCCACGCCGATGTCCTTCACCAGGTGCCTCGCGAAAGAAACATCGTCCGAAAAACCGAACGCTGAGATGTCCGCCATGATGTAATACGCGCCTTTCGGCCTGCCGCACCGGAAGCCAGCCTCGGTCAGCATATTGAGCATGCGCTCGCGGCGCTCCGCGTACTCGCGGGCCATCGTTTCGTAATAGCTCGTCGGAAAACGCAGCGCGACTGCTCCTGCCGCCTGCAGCGGCGCGGCAGCGCCCACCGTGAGGAAGTCGTGGACCTTGCGGATCGGGGCGGTCACCTCCGGCGGCGCAATGGCCCATCCCACGCGCCACCCGGTGACGCTGTAGGTTTTCGAAAGCGCGTTGAGGGTAATCGCGCGGTCGCGCATTCCTTCAAGCGACGCAATCGAAATGTGCTCGGCGCCGTCATAAAGCATGTGCTCGTAGATTTCGTCGGAGATCGAAAACGTATCCCAGCGGACGCACAGGTCGCGGATGCACTCGAGTTCCGCGCGCGTAAACACCTTCCCGGTGGGATTGTTCGGCGAATTTATGATGATGGCCTTTGTGGAATTGTTGAAAGCTGCCGCAAGCTCCTGGGGATCGAACGTCCAGTCGGGAGGGCGAAGCTTGACGAACCGCGGCGTCGCGCCGGAAAGAATCGAATCCGGCCCGTAATTTTCATAGAAGGGTTCGAACACCACCACTTCATCGCCGGGATTGATGATCGCCATCAGCGACGCGATCATCGCCTCGGTGGCCCCGCAGCAGACGGTAATTTCGCGCTCCGGGTCCACGGTGACGCCCTGGGTGCGCGCGAATTTCTCGGCGATCGCATCGCGCAGTGGCTTGGTTCCCCAGGTTACGGCGTATTGATTGATGTCCGCCTCAATGGCTTCCTGGGCAGCGCGCTTGATTTCGGCGGGAGCGGGAAAATCGGGAAAGCCTTGCGACAGGTTGACGGCGCCGTAATGCAACGCGAGGCGCGTCATTTCACGGATCACAGACTCGGTGAACTGCTCGGCTTTCAGGGAGAGTTTCGAGCTAACGGGCGCCCCGGCTCCGGCTTTTGCGGGATTCATTGTCGGCACCATACAGTCTGCGGTAGATATCCGCGTTTCGCGTCACAATTTGAACGTATTGGCGCGTCTCGGTGAACGGGATCGATTCCACGAACTCCGCAGGTTCGCGGTAGTTCTGACCCGCCGTCCAGGACACCACACGGTCTTCGCCCGCATTATACGCAGCCAGCGCCGATTCCACATTCCCAAACTGCTTCTGCAAGCCCGCAACATATATCGTGCCCAGCCTCACGTTGTAATCCGGATCCACCAGCCGCGCGTGCGCGTAGCTTATGTTCGCCTGCTTGGCCAGGCGACGCGCCGTCGTGGGAAGCAGCTGCATCAGCCCGAACGCGTTTGCCGAGGAATGCGCCTCGGGTTCAAAAGCCGACTCTTGCCGGATCAGCCCAGCCACCAGCATCGGATCGATCGCCGCGCTTTGGGACCACTTCCGGATCGACGATTGGAACGGCATGGCATACGCCGCGAGCCACACCGGCCGTGGCACCTCGAGCAGCGGATGCGCTTCCAGTTGGGGGAAAATCTGCCGTACCGTCACAATAGCCGCGCCACAGTGCCCCGCATCCACCGCCGCCTGCGCAGCTTCGAGCAGGAGGCGCGGCTCGCCGGTCGCCACATACGCGGCGCGCAGTTCCAGCTCGGCCGAAGCGTCGAAGGCGATCGAGCGCAACGCATCCGCGCGGGCCTTGCTGCGCTCCGCTGCGGCGGGAATCGTCTCACCAAGTTTCTGGGAAGGCGGCACGGGCGGAATCGCCGCCAGCACATCGGACACCTGCCTCGGAGCCGGATCGAGGCCGCGCACCCGCGCAACCGCCACGCCTTCGAAATAATTCTGCGGAAAACGTTCAATCAGCTTGTCGAAGTAGCTGCGGGCCAACCCGGCCACTCCCGCGTCTTCCGCCAGCCGCCCCAGCCAGTACAGCGCATCCGGCGTGTAGATCGATCCCGGAAAGCGGCGCAAATGCTCCTGCAGGAGTTCCGCGCCTTCCGGCGCGCGTTTCAGCACGGCGGTCCAGGCCACCCGCCATTGGGCATTTGTGGCGTCCGGGGAAGAGGGAAATTGCTCCGCGACCCGCTTGTAGTAGTCCGCAGCGCGGTCGCGGTCCAGCCGCACCCAATAATAATTCCCAGCCAGAAAGAGTGCGGACGCAGTCCATTTGCTTGACGGCGCGCGCGAGGCTGCGTTCTCGACGGAGGCCGCCATGTCGGTCTCAAGCTGATGGCCGCGATAGTAATCCGCCAGCGTGTAGGAGCGCTCGGCATCGACGTCAGGGTCGGTCACCTTCAACGCAATCACCTGCGAAGGCGACCCGCCCAGACCCATTCCGCATTCGAGAATTCGGAGCTGAGCTCGCTCGAATTCAGCGCCGGAAACCTGCTGCAGGATCGCGGAATATTCGTTGCGGGCAGGGCCCCACTCCTTTGCATTAAAGAGCGTGTCCGCGTGGGCGAGCCGCTGATCGAGAGGGATCGCAGGGATTTGTGCCGCCGCGCTGCGGAGGAATTCAATTCTCATCGCCGCTTCGCGCGCCTGTTCGCTGAGAGCAAAACGCGTGTAGACAGCCTGGTAATCGACCGCCGCATCGACGACTTGCCCCGCCTTTTCGTGCGCTTCGCCGCGAAGAAGCAGCAGGCCAGGGCGCTGCGCCGTAAGGGAATATGCTTCGAGCGCCTTCACCGCTTCGACTGGCTGGTTCAGCGCGATGGCCGCCAAACCAATCGACTGCAGCACCTGCTCGGTGATCACCGCATCGGGATATTCCTGGCGAATCTGCTTCAGTTCCGCCAGAGCGGCGGCGTCCTCGTGCTGCGCCATGTGCGTTTCAGCCGACCAATACAGCGCGTAATCCGTAAGCAGCGGATCTTTTTTCGCGCGTTCGAGCCAATTCGACGCCTCGGGGTAGCGTCCTTTGGAATAATCATAGAATCCGAGGGCGAGCGCAGCGCGCGTTGCCAGGGGCGATTTTTTCTGGTTCGCAAGCGAACTGAGCGCGGTGTAGGCTGCCGGGGCGTTCTTTTGCTTCAGCTGGGCGGAGAGTTTTTCGAGTTGGTTTACGGCGGACGCAGCGGGTGTCGCCGGAGTTGCTACAGGTGCTACAGGTGCTTGATCCGCCGCGGCAGGCTTCGCTGCTGCCGCGTGATGAGTTTTCTTCTGAGCGGGCAATGCCTGGGCACACAACGCCAGCAGGATCCCGGCTGCGCAAACCAGCCGGACCCATGTCGTCATCGCGACTTTCCTAGTGACGCAGTACAGGCGAGGGGTAGGGATATTCTCCGAGGGCTTCCACGTTCCCCTCGGCGAGGATTTCCACCATCCAGCGATGGAAGTAATCCACCGGATGATCCTGAATCGCGCGAAAGCGGCGGTCGTATTCTTTGCGTGCTTTGTCGAGTTCACTGCGTAACCGTTCGCAAATGTCTTTGTGCTCACGCCCCATTTGGACGTCCTTGGGACGCAATAGTTTGATGTCCTGCATCGCCACTTTGGCTACCCGATTGGCGCGGCGGTGCAATTCCTGAATGTCCGCCGGAAAGCTCGTCAAGTCAAATGCGGGCTCGGACGCAGAGGTGGGCTCGTGAACGGCCTCAGGCATCGCGGGCGGCTCGAAGGCTTCTGCCGACGTTTGATGAACCTCGGTCTCGGGCTCCAGCGCAAGCTCTTCATAGGAACCGGCCTGGCTATCAACCGGCAGATGGACGGGTTGGACGGGAGCCTGCGGAACTTCTTCAGCCCATTCTGACGGGGCTTCCTGCGTATTTATCGCATCGTAGGCCGGCGCGGCCTCCGCCGCAACAGGAACCTTTTCGCCTGCATCCGCGACGGCCGTGGCGTGAGCTAAAGAGGCCGGGCGCTCGGCCGGCTTGATGGCAACCACGAGAAAATTGGAAAGAACAGAAAGGGACGAAGCAAGCGAAGAGGCCGCAGTCTGCGCGCGGAGCAGCGCTGGAAGCGCGTTGCTGGGCCTAGAGGAGCCGCAGGCAGCGACGAAATCGGCGCAAGCCTGGTGCAGATCGTCGGCAGTCCGCTGGAGCGGAGTCAGATTATCGCGCAGAGCCCGGGAAACAACGTCTTCCAGGCCGCGCTCGGGGGCTTCCCCAGCGTCTTTCACGGTTTCTTCGCCTCTTCTCGATTATGAAAACCGCCTCCGGGGGTGTCAACTGGCATTCCGGAAGGCGTTTCCCATTCGACAGCGGTACCTGCGGTCGTATCGAGGCCAGATTCGGCTAAGATGACTTCCTCGTACAAAAGGAGAATGGCACGATGCTGACAGCGGACCAGATTCGCGCGCTCTTGAAGCTGGAGCCTCACCCGATCGAGGGCGGCTATTTCATCGAGACTTACCAGTCCGCGCTGCGTATCCCCAAGGCTCTGTTGCCAGAGGATTACCCGAGCGACCGGGCCGCGGGCACCGCGATCTATTACATGCTCACGCCGGAGACGTTTTCCGCTCTGCACAAGCTGCCCGGCGATGAAATATTCCATTTCTATTTGGGCGATCCGGTTGAAACGCTGCAACTACATCCCGACGGACGGGGAGAAATCACGGTGCTCGGGCAGGACATCGCCATGGGCATGCGGCCGCAGCACGTCGTCCGCGGAGGCGTGTGGCAAGGCTCCCGGCTTCGTCCCGGCGGAAGCTACGCGCTTCTGGGGACCACCATGTCTCCCGGCTTTGATTACAAGGATTACGAAACGGGCTCGCGCGAGACACTCGCGAAGCTTTACCCGGCGTACTCCACGCTGATTGCGTCGCTCACACGATAGCTTCCCTCGCGACAACTTCCGGCGTGCTCCGGGCATCTGATGGGAGCAGTGGAAATCGCGCTCTGATTTCAGCCGCTCAAGGATGTGTGTGCCAATCCTGACCTCCCAGCAATTGCGTAAGCCGGCGCGCAGACTCTGCGCCGGAATCATTTTCTTTTTCCTTGTCGCGCTGCTTGCGTCGCCACGCGTATCCGCGCAGGAAACGGTCGTAACGCTAGACCCGGCGCAGACGCGCCTTGAATACGCGCTCGGGGCCACGCTGCACGAGGTCCACGGGACATTCAGGCTGAAGAGCGGCGTGGTGCATTTCGATCCCGCGACGGGCAAGGCCGGCGGAGCCATCGTCGTCGACGCGACCAGCGGCTACAGCGGCAACGATGGCCGCGATTCGAAGATGCATCGCGAAATTCTGGAAAGCCCGAAATACCCCGAAATTGTATTCATGCCCGCGCGGGTGAAGGGCGTAGTCAACGCGCAGGGTACTTCGCAGGTCGAGGTCTCCGGCATATTCCGCCTCCACGGGCAGGACCACGACCTCGCGCTCCCTCTCTCCATTCAGATTGCAGGTTCGCAAGTGACTGCCACCGTGCACTTCGCCGTGCCCTACCAGAAGTGGGGACTGAAGAATCCCAGCACGTTCATCCTGCGCGTTAAAGACACCGTGGAAATTGATGTGGAAGCAACCGGGCACCTCGCCGCAGCCCCGGCAAAATAGCGCGTCGCAAAGGCTCCCGTCGTTTGACGTTCGAGAACCGCCAGTCTCGGGCAATTAGGCTGCGCGGAAACGCAGTGGTATCCTATAGGCATCCAGCGGGGGCGAAACGGTCTCGACGGAAACTGTAGCGGCTCCGAAGGCATGCCGGGCGCCACCTGCCCGCAATCGGGTGGAACAATACAACTG
>CAZRKW010000045.1:0-21144 GCA_964600355.1 uncultured Acidobacteriaceae bacterium | reverse complement strand
TGCAGATTCATGCCCCAGGTGTAATTCACGTCGTAGCCCTTCTGCGTGAGGGCCTTCATCAGCCGCACATTCTGGAAGAACCAGTCGTCCTCTTCGTGGTAGACGCCGGTGCGGCCGGTGCCCCGGTGATCGTTGCGGCCGTCGCACAGAAACACGCGGATCGGTTTCCGGTCGTTCGCCAGCACGATGTCGGGATACGCGTTGCCGCCCCGCAGGTTAACGAAGCTCCCCACATTGCTCAACACCTTCCGGAACTCGTTGGGACGCTGCCACGCCACCGTGAAAGCGGCGATCGCCCCGGAACTCGATCCCCCGATTCCGCGCATCTCCGGGTCTTTGGAAATGTTGTAGTCCTTGTTGAGCACGGGCATCAGCTCTTCGGTGATCACGCGCGCGTACTTGTCGTCGAGAGTGTTGTATTCGGTGGGGCGATTGGTCGTCCGGTCGCCCCAGTCCTGCGGGTTCGCCAAGGCCTGTTCGGGAGTGCGCCCCGGATTGATGAACACGCCGATCATCACCGGGATCTCGTGCCGGTAGATCAGGTTGTCCATCACGTTTTGTGCTCGAAAATCCCCCTCCTCATTTTTGAAGCTCTTCCCATCCTGATAAACCATCAGCGCCGCCGGAACAGCCGGGTCATACTGCGCCGGAACGTACACCCAGTAGGTGTGCGAAGTCCCCGGATAAGCATTGCTAGGCAATTCGTACGGCCCGCGGATCTCGCCCTTCGGCACGCCATCCTGAGGCATGGAGTCCGGCCCGATCCGGTATTGCGAATTGGGATCAGGACCCGGCGGCATCGGCTCCGGGATGCGCGGCCTCGGCGGCTGTTGCGCCGACGGAAGCGGCGGCCAATTCCCGTTCTGCTGCGCTTGCCCCTGAGCCGTACTCGGCGCAGCCGGCTGCGCCGTGGCCTGCCCCAAAGCCACGCCAACCCAGCCTGCGATCCCCAGCGCCGCGATCATTCCAGTAATCTTTTTCACCATTTTTATCATGCGCATAATCCCACCTCGAAAATAAACGATATATCCAGTATGCCAACCAAGGTGTTCGCTTCTTTGCCTTATCGAACCACCCCAACGGTTCGCGACTATACCACTCACCGCAGAATCGGCACAGCCCCACATCCACCTCAACCACCGGATTGCCTATGAAGCTCCCCGCAAATATCGACGAATATCTCCCCAGGTCCGTTCTGTGCCTCCGGCATTACAACGCCCGCACTTTCCTGAGCGACCTGATCGCCGGCATCACCGTAGGGCTAGTAGCCCTCCCGTTAGCCATGGCCTTCGCCATCGCCTCGGGAGTCTCGCCGCAATCCGGCCTCTACTGCGCCATCGTCGCCGGCTTCCTGATCTCCGCGCTGGGCGGCTCGCAGACTCAGATCGGCGGCCCTACCGGCGCCTTCGTAGTCGTGGTGTACGGCATCGTCGCGAAGTACGGCATCGACGGCCTCTACATGTGTACGCTGATGGCCGGCGTGCTTTTGGTGATCCTCGGCGCCACCGGACTCGGCACCGCCGTGAAATTCATCCCGCGCCCGGTGGTAGTCGGCTTCACCAACGGAATCGCCGTCACCATAGCCAGCACGCAGCTTCGCGATTTTTTCGGCATCCGCGTCGCCAAGGTTCCCGCCGATTTTCTGCCGCGGATTCTGCTGCTCCTTCATAACGCCCGCACCTTCTCGCACACGGAAACGGCGCTGGGCATCCTTGCCGTCGCGCTTATTCTTCTCTGCAATCGTTACGTCCGCAAAGTCCCCGGCTACATCGTGGCGATGGTCGTGGGCACGGCCATCGTGGCGATTTTCCGCCTGCCGGTCGAAACCATCGGCACGCGCTTTGGCGGCATCCCATCGGGACTCCCAGCCATTCGCATTCCTTCGTTTCACGCCGACCTGCTGCGGCCCCTGATCTCTCCGGCGATCACCGTCGCGATGCTCGGAGCCATCGAGTCGCTCATGTCCGCCGTCGTTTCCGACCGCATGAGCAAGAGCCAGCACAATCCCAACGTCGAACTCGTCGGCCAGGGCGTGGCCAACATCCTGTCTCCCCTATTCGGCGGCCTGCCCGCCACCGGTGCCATCGCCCGCACCGCCACCAACATCCGCTCCGGCGCGAAAACGCCGGTCGCCGGCATGATCCATGCCCTCACGCTGCTCGCCATCATTCTCTTCGCCGCGCCCTTGGCCCGCTTCATCCCCTTGTCGGTCCTCGCCGGCATCCTGCTGGTGGTTTCTTACAACATGGGCGATTGGGGAGAGATCGGCGAGCTCCTGAAGCTTTCCTTCCTCGATATCGGCATCTGGCTCACAACGTTCCTGCTCACCGTCTTCGTCGACCTCACCGCCGCGGTCGAAATGGGCATGGTCCTGGCCGTCCTGCTGTTCATTCGCAAAGTGACCGCCACCACAACCGTCTCCCGCGTCACCGACGATTACCTCCGCGAAGGCCGCGCGCACATCCTGCAGGACAAAGAAATTCCGCCCTACGTGGCCATCTTCCGCATCCACGGTCCCTTTCTCTTCGGCTCGACCAGCAAGCTCCAGGAAATCGCCTCGCAACTAGACCACCTGCCGCCCATCCTGATCCTGCGCCTTCGCAACATGACCGCCATCGACGCCACCGGCCTGGCCGCTCTCGAACAACTGGCCGATGCCATCCATGCTTCAGGCCGCGGCCTGATTCTGTGCGGCGCCCGCGAACAACCCGCCCAGCTCATGCGCCAGTCGGAATTCGAGCAGCACGTGGGCCGGCAAAACGTCTGCGCGAGCGTCGCCGAAGCGCTGAATCGCGCAAGCGCGCTCCTGGTCGAAATCCAATCGGCCGCCCAGCCAGTCGCTGTGTTGCAGGATTAGCATCCCCGCAGAAGAATCGCGCGCCGCCCTCGTCCCAGGCTCGTCGCGCTTCCCGATACCGCCAGCCCGGCGGCAATTTCCCTTCACTCGGCGTCCTTTGTATAATGTCGCCTGCCCCAGGAGGGCTATCATGTTGCGCATAAACGACGAAGCTCCCAACTTCACGGCCGAAACTTCAAACGGCACAATCAATTTTCACGAATGGATGGGCGACGGCTGGGCCGTTCTGTTCTCGCATCCCAAGGACTTCACCCCCGTGTGCACCACGGAATTGGGCTATATGGCCGGATTGCAGCCGGAATTCGAAAAGCGCAACGTCAAAATTATCGGCCTGAGCGTGGACCCCGTCAGCAGCCACAACAAATGGAAAGCGGACATCGAGGAAACTCAGGGCAGCAAGGTGAACTACCCCATGATCGGCGACCCCGAGCTAAAGATCGCCAAGCTTTACGACATGCTCCCGGCGGAGGCCGGCGATTCCTGCGAAGGCCGCACCGCCGCCAACAACGCTACCGTGCGCACCGTTTTCGTGGTCGGTCCGGACAAGAAAATCAAATTGATGCTCAGCTACCCCATGAGCACCGGCCGCAACTTCGACGAAGTGCTGCGCGTCATCGACTCCATGCAGCTCACCGCCAAGCATAAAGTCGCCACCCCGGTGAACTGGAAGCAGGGCGACGATGTGATTATCCTCCCCGCGGTTTCCGACGAAGAGGCCAAGCAGAAGTATCCCGGCGGCTGGAAATCTCCGCGGCCTTATCTGCGGATCGTCCCCCAGCCGCGCTAGCATTCCGCAAACGAGGCAATCACACTGTGATCCTCAAGCAATTCTACCTGCCGTGTCTGGCGCACGCGTCCTACGTGATCGGGGACGAAGCGGCCGGCACAGCAGCCGTCATTGACCCGCAACGCGACACGGATCACTACATCGCTTTTGCCGCGGAACACGGTCTAGCCATCAAGCACGTATTCCTCACTCACCTTCACGCCGATTTCATCGCCGGGCATCTCGAGCTCCGCGATCGCGTGGGCGCGCGGATTTACCTGGGAGCCGCGGCGAAAGCGGCGTATGCCTTTACTCCCCTTCACGATGGCGACATCCTTGAATTCGGGCAAGTACGCATGAAGACGCTTGAGACGCCGGGACACACTCCGGAATCGATCTCCGTCGTCGTTTACGACTTGGCCGTCAGGGATACCCAGCCGCAGGCCGTCCTCACCGGAGACACTTTGTTTATCGGAGACGTCGGACGTCCCGACCTGCGCGCGGCTTTGGGTTGGTCGGCCTCTCAGTTGGGCGGCATGCTTTTCGATTCGCTGCACACCAAGCTGCTCGCGCTTCCCGACGAGAGCCTCGTCTATCCGGCTCACGGAGCGGGCTCGCTCTGCGGGAAAGCCCTCAGGAAGGAAACGGTCTCGACGCTCGGCGAGCAGCGCCGCTCGAACTACGCGTTGCAGCCCATGACCAAGGCAGCTTTCATCGAAGTCGTCACCGCGGACCAGCCGGATTCCCCGGCCTACTTCACCTTCGACGCCGTGATGAACAGCAAGGAGCGGCCCACCCTGGATGAAACGCTCGCGCGGGTCACCGCCATGCCGCTCGATGGCGTGCTGGCATTGCAGGAAGTTGGCGGGCAGATCGTCGATACTCGCGATCCCGGCGAGTTTGCGGCCGCGCTCCTCAAGGGCAGCATCAACATCGGCCTCGGCGGCCAGTACGCCACCTGGGCCGGAACCGTGTTGGACCGCGATCGTCCCATCGTGATCATCGCCGGCCCCGGCCGGGAGAGCGAAGCGGTCACGCGGCTCGGGCGAATCGGTTTCGATCACGTCGTCGGATACTTGCAGGAAGGCCTTCACAGCCTCGACTCGCGCCCGGAACTCGTCTCCGCAACCGAGCGCCTCAGCGCGCCTTTTGCCGCCGAGCTCCTGTCATCGGATCATCCACCTCTCGTCATCGACGTCCGCGCCCCTCGCGAGCACGACCAGAAGCACATTGCTGGAAGCATGAGCATCCCCCTGAATCATCTGGTGGAAAATCTGGGAAAACTTTCCAAAGATCGCCCCCTGCTGGTCTATTGCGCCGGCGGCTACCGCTCGTCCATAGCCGCCAGTCTGTTGCAGCGGGCCGGATTTGATCGCGTAAGCGAAATTGCCGGAGGAATTGCGGGGTGGGAAACAGCAGGACTCCCCATTCAAACGCCCCAGCCCTCAGCCTAGAAAATCTCGCGCTTGAGAAGAATGAGCGTTACTCCGGCGGAATTTCCAGGCGGTAGCCTACCCAGGGCTCTTTCAGAAGATACTTCGGTTCTTTCGGCGAGGACTCAATTTTCTTCCGCAACCGGTTGATGAACACCCGTAGATATTCGTGCTGTTCGCCGAATTCCGGCCCCCATACGGCATGCAGCAATTCGCGGTGAGTGATCGGGCGGTTGGGATGCGTGGCGAGGTAGGAAAGCAGGTCGAATTCCTTGGAAGTGAGCCGGACCTGCCTGGTCGGCGTGATCACCCGCCGGGACAGAAAATCGATCTCAATCTTGCCGAGCCGGATGCGCTTGGTCCTCTGTTCGGCATGTTGCGGCTTACGCCGGAGAGTGGCGCGGATGCGCGCGAGCATTTCCGGCATGCTGAACGGCTTGGCCACATAATCGTCGGCTCCGGCGTCGAGTCCGGCGACCTTGTCCTTCTCGCCCGCCCTCGCCGTGGTCACGATGATGGGCACTTCCGAAAACATCCGGATCTTCCGGCAGGTATCGAGTCCGGCTATCCAGGGAAGGTCCAGATCGAGCACCACCAGGTCGTACCTCTCGGCGCGCACACGGTCGAGCACGTCTTGCCCGCTGCGCGCGTCCGCCACTTCATACTCCTGCTCCACCAGCGACGTACGCATCACCCGCCGCGTCTGCGGGTCGTCGTCGACCACGAGTATGCGTCCTTCAGCCACGGTCTCCTCTGGGCCGGTGGACCCGGAACACTAGAACGCCACCCGGCGGTCGCGAATTTCCTGCAGATGATCGCGGAAACGCTGGCGAACTCCATCCACGTTTCCGTCCGCCAGTTCTCTTTCCATCTCGTCCAGCGCGAAATGGACGACGTCGTGATGGTGCGTCTCCTGCCCCGGCACCGCGTCGCTCAACTTCAGCCAAATTTTGTGCAGCAGGTCGATCTCTTTCGGAGTCAGCCGCGGCGCGTGCGGCCCGAGATAGAAAATCTGCTCCTGTCCGGCAGGCGTGAATATCTCCAGCGAAACGCGCGGCCGCGGGTCGCCCATCCGCTCCCAGGACGCCCCGATTTCGCGGGCCTGCTCGGTCAGCGCCATCTTCGACGAACTTCCCAGCACGATGGAGCTCGACTCCAGGTTCGCCGACGTGCGCAGGATGCCTTCCCACAAATCGTTCGCCGCCGCCACCGCCAGCCGCACCGGCTTGCCTTCCTTCTCCGCAATCGAAAGCACCTTGGTAAAAAGCAGCTGCTCGCTCGAGCTAAAGAGCTGATCCGGCGCCAGGTCGTATTCGCCGGAAGCCGCCCGCCGCAGCAGCCGCACATGCAGCACCACGATCTCCGCTTTCTTCCCCTTGGTTCGCCGCAGCGCCGCTTCCAGATGGTAGAGCGTGTAATATGTGCTCACCGGCACGAGGATGTTGCCCGGCTGCACTCCCACCGCTTCCGGAGTCAGGTCGCTGCCGAGATCGAGATTGAATTGGTCCATCTCGGCGTGTACCACTTTCCCGCCCCGGTGCGTATATTTCTCCGCGAGTTCGAAGATGCCAAAGAACACGGCGGTAAAAATCAGCCCGGAAACCGTGGCCACCTGCTTGGTAAACAGGTTCGTGATGCACAGCGCAAACAGCGTTATGGTGATAAACATCAATCCCAGCGGAATCTCGGTTTGGCCCACCTTGAAATTCAGCGGCACGCGGAAATCCCGCGCCCCCGGCTGCTTGTAGCGCAGCACGGACACGGCCAGCCCCTTCATCGCAAAGCTCCACATCACGCCAAACGCATACGCCTCGCCCAGCACAAAAATATCCCCGCGGCTCAGCACGATCGTGGCGATCTGCAGCAGCACGATCATGTTCAGCATGCGGTAGGAAGTTCCAAACTTGCGATGCGGATGCCGGAACCATTGCGGCAGAATCCCATCCTCCGACACGCGATTCAGCACGCCATTCGATCCGATGATGGCCGTATTCACCGCCCCCGCCAGCATCAGCACGCCCACCACCACCACGAACCCCTGGAACAGCAGCCGCAAAGTGTACGGCCCGGTAAAGTTCATCGCCAACCCACCGATCAGGTTGTCGAAATATTGCGGCCGCGAAGCGTCGGGGATGATCATGAAAGCGAAAAACGAAACGCCCGCGGTAAACACCAGGCTGTAGAGAAAAATAATGAACCCGGCTTTTTCAAGGTTGGGCAGCTTGGGATGCTCCACCTCGCGGTAGACCTGCGCCAGCGTCTCTTCCCCGCTCATCGCCAGCACCGAGTGCCCCAGCCCGATCAGGATTCCCACGATCCCCACCGTGTACGGCAGGTGGCTGTGCTTCAGCCATCCGAGCGATTGGTCCGTATATGTCAGCGTCTTGATCGACGGAAACGGCGGAAGATGCGCCCCGCGCACCAGCACCGTGTAGATGCACCAGCCGATCATGATCACCACCATCACCGTGGTGATGTACATGATCTTCAGCGCCTTCTCGCTCGACTCGGGCACCCCCTTCACGTTCTCCCACCAGAAGTAAACCGTCACCAGAACCGCGAACGTGGCGGACGTGAAGTTCACCGGCAGCGCGCCATGCACGTGCGCGTAGCGCAGCAAATCGTTGAGGAAACCGGTAAGGTATTGCCCCGCGGACACGCCGCTGATCGGCCCCGTGAGGATGTAGTCGAACATCAGCGCGGACACCGAAAACTTCGCCAGCGTCCCGCCCATGGCCTCTTTCACCACGCGGTACACGCCGCCGCGCACGAACATGCTGCAGCTCTCGATGTACATGGAGCGCACCGCGTACGCGAACAGCATGATCGCCAGGATGAACCACGGCGCCGATCGCCCGATCGCCTGCTCCGAGATCGCTCCGGCATAAAACGCCGACGATCCCATGTCGCACAGGACTACCGCTGCGGCCCGCCAGAAGGAAATGAACGCCAGCATCGCGGTGGTCGCGACCAGCACTTTCGCAGCAGGACGTCCGGCAAGAGAAAACGAAGGCTTATGGGGATCGGAAGCCATCAAAAAGTAGGGCCTGGTGAAATTGCATGCCCGGAACCTTACGCTTTCCTTATAAAGAGCACGTTAATCTTTTATAAGGAATATATAAACCACCGATTCGCAGCCTTCTTGATCAACAAACAAGCGTGGCAGCTCAGCAGGTCGGAAGTAACCTGGCCTTGTAGGTCGCGGCTTTCAGCCGCGACAAAAAAAGCCCGGCGCGTTAGCGCCTTCCTCTCGCGGTGCCTTTACCGCGAGCCTTCGCATTCCCCCCAAATCAGGGCATCACCCTCAAACGCTTCCCTTGACACCCCCGCGCCTCGGCATAATACTGCGCCGAGCGTCGCATCGTGGAATTGGCGTTTTTCGTGAGACTTACCCGAGAGGTGGCAAATGCGCACTGGAAATCGTGAACTGGCAATCGCGGCTGTGTTGTTGCTCGCTGCGCTGGTGGCCGGCAGGGCCATCCCTGCGGCGAACGGCGTGAAGCCGGTTCTCTACGTCACCAACAGCCTCGGCGACGACATCACCGTGATCGACCTTCACACTCTGAAATCCACCGCCGACATCAAGGTCGGTGAGAAAGTTCACGGCGTCTGCGCGCCCTCCGACGGAAAGCACCTCTTCACCACGATCGAGTCCGAGAACGCCCTCAAAATCATCGATACCGCCACCAACGAAATCGTCGCCACCATCCAGCTCACCGGCAGGCCCAACCAGTGCGCCGCCACGCCTGACGGCCGCTACGTCGCCGTGCCCATCCGCACCAACGACATCAACATCGTCGACGTCGCGCAGAAAAAGGTCGTAAAGGTTCTGCCCATCGACGGCCCGCACAACTGCTACAACGCCAACAGCAATACCGACATGTATTGCTCGTCCATGAAGGGCAATGAAATCGACCGCATCAACCTCAAGACGATGGAGTACACCGGGAAAATTCCCGTCGGCGGAATCCCGCGCCCCTACGCCGTCTCGCGCGACCAGAAAATGATGTACGTCGCCGTCACCGACTTCCACGGCGTCGCCGCCGTCGACATGGCCAATGGCAACAAGATCGAGCGCATCGAGCTGCCCGCGCCCACCGCCGCCAGCAATTGCGAAAAACTCGAGCCGCGCACCCCGACGCACGGCGTCGCCCTCACGCCCGACGACAAGCAGCTCTGGATCACCAGCCTCTCCGATAGCGGCGTCTACGTCTACGACGTAGCCACCAAGAAAATCTCGCAGGAAGTGCCCACAGGCGCCTGCCCGAACTGGATCTCCGTCTCGCCGGATGGCAAATACGTCACCGTAAGCAACAGCGCCAGCGACGATTCCTCCATAATCGACGCCAAGACGCACCGCGAACTAGCCCGCGTAAAAGTAGGCAAAGGCCCCAAACGCCTCCTGGCCGTCAACATCCCGTCAAACTAACCTTTCCCGCGCGGCCGTATTTCCGCCGCCGTAGCGGTTTAGGGGTGTCGCCGTCGCAGTTCCGTGGTAATCGCCGTCAAAATTTCGGAGGAGGGCGCCGTTGCAGTTTCGGGAGTGTCGTCGCAGCTTCGGGGGTGTCGCCGTTGCAGCTTCGGTGGTGTCGTCGTTGCAGTTTCGGGTGCCCGACCCTTTGCCTTGTAAGGGTCGGTCTTCGCAGTTTCGAGCACCCCAAGCTTCGTCTTGTAAGCGCCGGTCTTCTGCCTTTCTTGCCGCCGCCTTTGTTTTTCGTTGTCGTCCTGAGCCCATACGCGCGAAGCGCGGATGGGTGAGGGACCTGCTTCTTTTTCCGCTGTCAGGCATTCCCGCTAGTCAAAGCTTCCGCCAGTACCGCAGAAAACCGCAGGAGTTTTTTACGAGGGGAGCCGGGGGAACACCGGCCCCACTCTCGCGCTCGGCAAGAGTGGGGCCTTACCTTTTCCTTTGGTTCTTTACTTCTTCCCCTGAATCGAAATCAACTCCACCTCAAAAATCAGCGTCGACCCCGGCCCGATATCCGGGCCCGCGCCACGATCCCCGTAAGCCAGATCCGAAGGCACAAACAGCTCCCACTTCGATCCCACCGGCATCAGTTGCAGCGCCTCCGTCCATCCCTTGATCACGCCGGCCACCGGAAACGACGCAGGCTGGCCGCGCTTATACGAGCTGTCAAATTCCTTCCCATTGATCAGCGTGCCGCGATAATTGCACACCACAGTATCGCCCGCCGAAGGCTTCGGCCCGCTCCCCTTGGTCAGAATTTTGTACTGCAGCCCGCTGGGCAGTGCCACGACTCCGTCCTTCGATTTATTGGCCGCCAGAAACGCGTCGCCTTCTTTCTTGTTTGCGCTTCCCATCGCCGACATCATCGCCTCCTGTTTTTTCTGTAATTCGCCTTGCAGACCGGTCAGCACGGCCTTCGCCTCGTCGTCGGTCATCGCCGGCTTCGCACCCGACATCGCATCCTTCAGCCCCTGCGCCACCAGGCTCGGATCCAGGTCGATAGGCATCTGCTTCAATCTCATCCCCGCATTCAGTCCCATCGCATAGCTCTGCTTGTCTTTCGCGGTAACCAGAGCCCGCGTGCCACCCGCCGTCGCTTTCGCAGCTGGTTTCGCCGCCGCTCCCCCCGCAGATGCCGCCGGCTTCGGCGTAGTACCCGTAGAACCCTGCTGCGCCATCGCGCTCCCACACAACATTCCCGCCACCATCATTGCCACACGTATCTTCATTGCTCCTCCGAGCCTGACCATCCCCACTGTTTCCCGAGCCTCCGTATTCTCACACGTCCACCCCACATCGCCAAATCACCGTTGCATTTGCCGTAGCCTCAGCGCCCCCAGCCACCGCCGCCCGGCGTCTCCACGCGAATCACCGCGCCCGCAGGAGCTCGTAGGCTGCATTTCGATGGCAGCCTTTTCCGGCGCCCGTGGACGATCAATTCATTTCTCCCCGCAGCTCCACTCCCGCCGCCGGCCAATCCATAAGGCGCAATGGTGCGCCGGTCGCTGAGCAAACTTATCTGAGCATCGGTCAGCATTTCGATCTCGCGCACGATCCCGTCTCCGCCGCGCCACTTCCCTGCGCCCCCGGAACCTCGTCGCAACCCATACCTCCGTACGCGCACCGGATAGTTGTTCTCCAGCACCTCCACCGGCGTGTTCAGCGAATTCGTCATATGCGTGTGGACGCCGCTCGCGCCATCGCGCCCGGGCCCCGCACCCATGCCGCCCGCAATCGTCTCGTAGTACGCAAACGGTGCGCTGCCCCGGCCCGCCCGCGTGTCGATCCCGCCGAACGTAAGATTGTTCATCGTCCCCTGGCTCGCCGCCGGAATTCTTGCAGGCAGCGCGCGCGCCAACGCCCGCAGCAGCGTGTCAACGATCCTCTGCGATGTCTCGACGTTCCCTCCCGCCACCGCGCACGGCGGCAGCGCGTTCACGATCGTTCCCTCCGGAGCAATCACGCGGATCGGCCGCATCAGTCCCGAGGTTGCCGGCAACTGCTCGTCAAGCAGGCACCGGAACACGTAAAACACCGCCGACTCGGTAATCGCCGCCACCGCGTTCACACTCCCCGCGCACTGCCCGGCCGAGCCGGTAAAATCTACCTCCGCGAGCTCTCCGCGAATGCGAATCGTCACTGCAATCTTCAGCGGCTTGCCGCCGAATCCATCGTCATCTAGATAATCCGCCGCGCGGTACGTGCCATTCGGAATCGTCCTCAGCAGCGAACGCATGATCGCCTCCGAATAATCAAGCAGCGCGCCCGCGTAACGCGCCACCTCGCCGCGCCCGTGCCTCGCAACAATCTCCGCAAGCCGCCTCTCGCCGATCCGGCAGGACGCAACCTGCGCAGTCAGGTCCCCCTCGCGTTCCCGCGGCGTACGCACGTTCGCAAGCAGCATCTTCATCACACCATCCACCACGCGTCCGCCCTCAAAAATCTTCACCCGAGGAATCCGCAGCCCTTCCTCAAATATCTCCCGCGAAAGGCTCATCGACCCCGCATGCGCCCCGCCGATATCCGCATGATGCGCGCGGTTCGCCACATAAAAATCGGGCCGCCGCATCTTGCGGAGATGTGCCCCGCCCAGATACACCGGCATCACCATAGTCAGGTCCGGCAGGTGCGTCCCACCGGCGTAAGGATCGTTCAGCAGCGCAATGTCGCCGGGATTCAGCCGCAGCGCCTGCATGGCCGCAGCCACCGATCGCGGCATCGACCCCAGATGCACCGGCATGTGGTCGCCCATAGCAAGCGCATCCCCGGCCGCATCGAAAACCGCGCAAGAGTAGTCCCGCCTCTCCTTGATGTTCGGCGAAAATGCCGAGCGCCGCAGTGCCGCCCCCATCTCCTCCGCCACCGAATGGAAGAGCCCCTTGAATATTTCCAGCCGAGTAGGATCGAACCCCCGCGCCCTCATCCCGTCGTCTCCCGAGTTCTCTTCCGCCACGCGAAATTCATCGCCTTTTCTCTCTCTTACGCCTCTCCGATGAGCAGTAGATTCTCGAAAGCATCCACGGAAGCACTCCACCCATCCGGCACCACCGTAGTGGCGCTGTACTCCGCCACAATCGCCGGCCCGCGAAACCGGTTCCCGGACCGCAGCTTCTCCCTCTGATAAACATGCGCGGCGCGGCGCCTCCCGTGAAAATAGACAGCACGCGTCCCGATGATCGCCGCCCGGCAATCGCCCTTTCCCAATCTCTGCTTCGCCCAACGCACCCGAGGCGACGCCCCAATGAACCGCGCACGAACGTTCACGACTTCCACCGGCCGCCCCGCATCGGAGTAGCCATATCTCCGCGCATGCTCGCGGTGAAACGCCCCCACAAAATCCCCCACAGCCGGCACGCTCAATTCATACGCCTGCCCAACGTAGCGCATATCGAGGAAACGCTCGCTTCGCACCTGCCCCGCCGCAAATCCTTCCCCGCGCATGGCGCGCAGACCCTCCCGGTCCAGCACGCCAAACGCGCTCCTCAATTTCGCCTCAAGCTCCCCGAACGTTTTCCGCTTCCGCGCACGGCTGCCGCTAGTGCCGGGAGATTCCACGGCCAGCAGCACCGTCCGCGAAAAATCCTTGACCGCATCCGCGCAAAAAATCCCCAGCGCCGAAAGCGCGCCGGGAAATTTCGGGATCATCACCCGCCGCATCGAAAGCGACGTCGCCAGGTTGCACGCATGCAGTCCGCCCGCCCCGCCAAACGCCACGAGCGCATAATCCCGCGGATCGCGCCCGCGCTCGACCGAAATCACCCGGATCGCGCGCTCCATCGTGGCTTCCACCACATCAAGAATCCCGTGCGCGAATTGCTCCACCGACCGCATTCCGCGAACACCGCGAATCGCGCGCGCCATGAATTTCCTGGCGCGCGCCTCGTCTAGACGAAACCCGCCTCCCAGCAGCCCCTCGCTCCCCAACCGCCCGAGCACCAGATTCGCGTCCGTAACAGTGGACCGCTCCCCGCGCCCGTAACAAATTGGCCCCGGTTCGGCGCCCGCGCTCTCCGGCCCGACGCGCAGCGATCCGCCGCGGTCGAATCGCGCCAGTGACCCGCCTCCCGCGCCCACGGTATGAATCTCCACCATGGGCACCGCCACCGGAAGATCGGCGACAATCGATTCATTCGTCGTACGCAGCGAGCCTTCGATCAGCGATACGTCCGTCGACGTGCCGCCCATATCGAAGCTGATCGCCCGTGAATAGCCGGCGCGTGTCGCCACCTGCTGCGCGCCCAGCACGCCGCCCGCGGGACCCGAAAGTATCGTCCGCACCGGCTCCCGCGCCGCCACCTGCGCCGAAAGAATTCCCCCGCTCGACTGCATCACGCGCACGCGCGCCGGCCGCGGCCCTCTCCCCCGCAAATTCTCCGCACCGTGCCGCGAGGCAGCCGCCGCGTGCTTCTCGATGTCGCTAAGATACCGGCTTATCACCGGCACAAGGTAAGCGTTCAGCACAGTCGTAGCGGTGCGTTCGAATTCGCGGAATTCCGGGAGAATTTCGTGCGACACGGAAACATCCATCCCCGCGGCGCGCAGTTTTTCGGCGAGCAGCCTTTCGTGATCCGACCGCAGGAACGAAAACAGCAGGCACACGGCAACCGCATCGGCTCGCGAGCCGCGCGCGCGACGCACGATCCGTGCGATCTCGGCCTTCGAAGGACGCAGCAGCACCCTTCCATCCGCGCCCACGCGCTCCCGCACTCCAAATCTTCTTTCGCTCGGCACCAGCGGCGCCGGCCGCGTGCCCATCAGCTCATAGAGCTTCGGCCGCGCCTGCCGACCGATTTCCAGCACGTCCTCGAATCCCGCCGTCGTCACCAGCGCCACGCGCCCGCCCCGGCGTTCGAGCAGCGCATTCGTGGCCACGGTAGTACCGCAAAGCACTTCCAGTGGCTCTCCCTGGACACCATCGGGCGATTCCGCGGCGATTCGCTTCAACGCGATGCGAATCGCATCCGCCGGATTCCGCGGCGTGGAAGGAATCTTCAGGATTTCCAGCCGGCTGCCGCGCAAAAAAACGCAGTCGGTAAACGTCCCGCCGGTGTCAAGCGCCACGCGCATGGACGCCAATTCTACACGACCCGCCCTGCGCCAAGGCCGGCCGCTGTCCGCCAGTGCCAGTGGATCCCGGTCCTGTGAATTCTACTGGCAGGATTCTGGCGTCACGCGATCTCTGCGCAACACCGGCTCAATCCCGATTGAATACGTGGAATTCGAGCTGAAGTAAAACCCGTCAGCGGAGAAAAAAGCAAAGCAACAAGTCAGAAGCGATTGCGGTGCGATCCTCTGCCTGCAGCTCTGTTTACTGAAGAACTGTAGTATCGGTGCAGTTCGGTGACGTATAGGACGGAGTGCTGGACGCGTTGAACCGGAGCACTCCGCTCGCGTCCGAACAGAACGCCCGCAGCCCCGTGGCGGCATTGATCGGAGTGGCCGTCACCACAAAACCATCGGTGTAGCCATAGCCGCCCGAGCACGAACTCGACGCGCTGGTCAGAATCGTGTTACCCGGCACAAGAGCGAAGGTGTAGCCGCTCTTTGATCCGGCGGTCAGCACCGGATCGATCAATTCGGCGTTCGTGCAGCTCGGCGAGCCGCTGCCGGTGGTCCCGATGGCCGTGAGGCTCGGTGGAAATCCGTTGCCATACGTCGAGTTGTAATTCCCCGCAGCCGTGATCATGATTCGCAGCGAAGCCACCGCAGACGCTTCGTTCGCCGCGATTCGCGACCGCAGCAGGTTGGGAATCGCGATCGCCGAAATCACCAGGATAATCGCCACAACGATCAACAATTCGATCAGCGAAAATCCCTTCTGCTCGCACTGTGAAGAGTTGGCAGTCATAGTTCGTCCCGATAATGGACCAGTCGACCTGTCCACAAGCCGCCCTTCCAAGCCGCGTTCGGCATTACCGGTTTCCTTGCGATCCTGCGTAATCCGCATTGGAGGGCGGTCACACAGCACTTCGCCTTAAGCCATCCCACGACCTGACGATCATTTCGACGTATACCAGCTTGCAATTAGTCTGCCACGCCCAATCCCCTCCCTGCCACACCGCATCCAGATGATGTTGCTAGACTTGCACTACGATCCGCCTGTCCCCGATCCGACCCAATTTGAATCGTCGCGTGGGAACACCCGTCGAATGACGTAGCGGCGCAGTCCAATGTGCCACAATTTGTCACTGCGGATCGGTCCGGAGAATTTCATTCTCTTCATTGTGTGCCAAGATTGCTATCGAGCCCCGCGCGCACAGGTTTGCATTTCATCTGTCACATCCTAGAGCGCACAGTTCGTCTTTCGTCTTTCGTTTCGCCGTCATCCTGAGGAGCGCACCGACGAAGGATCCCTCTTTGTTTCGCGCCAGCACCGAAACGTAACGGCGATTCCCGATTCGCATTAGCCGTTGCCGTTGCCTTTGCGGGTGCCCCACCCTTGCGCTTTACAAGGGTGGGTCCACGCTGCGGCACCGTCCGCCACGGGGCAATCGGAGCTTCAGCGCCTGCGCATAAAAACGTCCAGCATTCCTCTTGCCTTCCGCCGAATTTCCCGCGAGCCTTCGATCCGCAGTCACGATATGCTCTCAACTCAACATGCCCGAAACTTGCATAACCGTACCAAGACGCCTGCTGCGCAGTTCAGCGATGATCCTCCTTCTCGCCGTTCTGTTCGCGCCGCCCCCCGCCACCGCGCACGACATTCCCATCGACATCACCGTGCAAATGTTCGTAAAACCCTCCGGCCACACGCTCCACGTCCTCGTCCGCGTCCCGCTGCGAGCCATGCGTGACACGGAATATCCCGTGCGCGGCTCAGGCTATCTCGACCTCACACTGGTTGACCCCGCCCTGCGCGACGCCGCCATTACCTGGCTCTCGAATTCCATCGAGGTCTACGAAGGCAACTCCCAGCTCCCGCCCCCGCAGCTAACCGCCACGCGCGTCTCGCTTGAATCCGACAGGTCCTTCGACTCCTACGACGACGCGCTCGCGCACGTCACCGGCCCGAAACTCCCCAGCGACACGCAGCTGATCTGGGACCAATCCCTGATGGACGTGCTCTTCGATTACCCCATCCAGTCCGACCAGTCGCGATTCTCCATCCATCCGGGCCTCGGCGGCCTCGCCGTTCACGTCGCCATCGTCCTGCGATTTCTGCCGCCGGGCGGCGCGGTGCGCGCCTTCGAATTTCTGGGCGATCCCGGCCTCGTGCGCCTCGATCCGCGCTGGAGCCAGGCCGCGCTGCGCTTCGTGAAGCTGGGCTTCCTCCACATACTCGACGGCACCGACCACCTGCTCTTCCTGTTCTGCCTGGTAATTCCCTTCCGCCGCTTCCGCGCGCTGATCCCGGTGATCACCGCGTTCACGGTGGCACACTCGATCACCCTGATCGCCTCCGCCTATAACCTCGCGCCGGACGCCCTGTGGTTTCCGCCTCTCATCGAAACGCTGATTGCCGTTTCCATCGTGTACATGGCGCTCGAAAATATCGTCGGCGGCGTCACCGTGCACCGCCGCTGGATCGTCGCGTTCTGCTTCGGCCTCGTCCACGGCTTCGGCTTTTCGTTCATCCTGCGGCAGACGCTGCAGTTCGCCGGCTCGCACCTGCTCACGTCGCTTCTGTCGTTCAACATCGGCGTCGAGCTCGGCCAGTTGCTCGTCCTCGCCCTGCTCATCCCCGCGCTGGAATTGCTCTTCCGTTACGCCGTGCCGGAACGCATCGGCACCATCATTCTCTCGGCCATCGTCGCGCACACCGCCTGGCACTGGATGATCGACCGCGGCGAAATCCTCAGCCGCTTCCAGTTCCAGCCGCCAGGGATGAACGCCTCCTCCTGGGCCACCGCAATCCACGCGCTGATGATCGCCCTGGCCATCGCAGGATTGTTATGGCTGGCGCTCAGCCTGGCCCGCCAGCAAGCAAAATCCCAGCCCAAATCCAAGCCGGCCCCTCTGAACAATCCGCCCGTATAGGCGCAATCCCCGAGGTTTTGCTCCAGCCTTTCGCTGTGGCCTTGAACGAAGTGAAGGATCTGCTTTTGCGCTTCTTCTCGCCGGCCCTGGACCGCTTTTCGTTGTCATCCCGGCCGAACGAATCGACGAGCGCCCTCTCCGCCGTCGCGGGAAATCACACGACGGACCACCTGCGAAGGCGATCGCTCTTGCTATTTGTAAACCATCGAGTGGAGGTGTATGTTTGCGGCGCGTGCACCTCGAAAGGAAGCGCGTAACCGGTTTCCATGAACGAAACGCAGCCAACACAGAGGAGAATCCCATTGCCGAAACGATCTCAAGTAGTAGTCTGTGCCCTTTTTTCACTCATCTGGATGCCGTCTATAGCGCATCTCCACGCCCAGGCCCAGCAGCCTCAGAGCGGAACCGCGACCTACATCAGCCACGATGATCTAATGGCGGTCGCGCAAAAAAGCGCCGGCCAGCTGACCAACGACTCCCAGGTTGCCGTCGTGGGCGTCAACAACGACGAATACCACCTAGCTGTCGGCATTGCCCATCGCTCAAAAGCGTCCGTAAAAGGCTCGGGCGCCGTCGAGCACAACGAAGTCGCCGAGGTGTACTACATCGTTTCCGGCAACGCCGTCCTCGACACCGGCGGCACCCTCAAGGATTTCAAAGAATCCAAGCCCGGCGCTCCCCCCACGGCCAGCGGCCCCACGGCGTCGGGAAGTGAGATCATCGGCGGCGTCAGCAAACCCGTGGGCCCGGGCGACGTAATAGTCATTCCGCCCAACACCCCGCACCGCTTCTCCGAGATCACGTCGGACGAAATCGTCTACGTGCTGCTGCGGCCCGATCCCCACAAGGTCCTGCCGCTCATGAATCCCCCGGCGAAGTAGCCTTGTGGCGGACGCAGCAACTTCCGCTGCCACAACGGCCCGCACGGTCGCAGAAAGTACCGAAAGTAAATTTTGCGAGAGAGGAAGGTCCATGGGAAAGAAGCGAATCGTTTTGAAAGCCGCAGTTCTGAGTGTTGTGATCGCCGCGTTTCCGCTTCTGGCGCAGGAGCCGCATCCCACCTGCAATCGATGCTCGGCTACCTACATCCCCAAGAGCGAGTTGGACGCCTACACGCGTCGCGCACTTGAGCACAATATCGAGGATCAGCAGGTGCGCGCCGTCGATATCGGGAAAGTGCAGGTAGGCATCGGCATCGTTACGCGCGGGAAGCTCATCCCGGGTTCAGGGCCCGCTAACGCGGTTGCCGAGCACGAGCAGGTGAGCGAGATCTACTACGTCATCGAAGGCTCCGCGACGCTTCTAACCGGCCCGGACTTGGTGGGCGCAAAGCCAAGGCCGGCCGACCTGCTCACCGTCCGAGAGCAGAACGGACCCGGCTTCAACGCCGCCTCGATCAAAGACCCGGTCACCCACCAGCTCAAGGCCGGCGATGTACTGGTGATTCCGGCAGGCACGGGCCACTGGTTCACCCAAATCGACGATCACATCACCTATGTGATGGCCCGCATCGACCCGGACAAAATTCTTCCCCTAAAAAGCGAAGCGCAATCGCAGGCCTTGCTGAAAAAGGCGTACGTCCCCGGCCAGGGAAATTTCTAAGAAGGATTCCGCCGGCAGCAGGCTGTGATTTCGATGCCGCAGACTGCGGAGAGTGCGTCAAGGACACGCCAAAGGTGCGCGAAGAGTGCGGACGCGCGAAGGACGCCGAAAGGAAGAAGAGGTGTCTCTCTCAGGCGTGCTTCGGTTTCGTAAGACGCCATATGCCGCTAAAACCAAGCAACAGGATCGCCACGGTCACTGCCGCCACCGTTGGCAACGAGGATTGTTTTCGTCCGTCTCTCATGTGGAAGCTCCGTTCTGGCAGCGCAGCGTGGACTTCGCACCGCACCAGTTCGGCAAGAGTAGACGCGGTCTCAGTCAGCGTGAATAGAGCGAACGTACCAAATCGGCAGGCCCTAAGTACTAGCGCGACTTGAGTGTGATTCTAGATATTTCCCTACAGGGTTCGATTCCCCGTAACGACCGGCTTGTTCTGTTCGGAACTTCCGGCTCTTGAAAGAGGCCCATACCAATCAATTCCGCGAGTAAGGTACATGGCGGCAGCCACCGCCAGAAAGCTGGCAATTGCGCCTATCAACATCGCGTTGTCTTCGAGCGTCAATAGGAGATAGATCAGCCCGTACAGCAGCGTGAAGATGACCAGTGCCCTCGCGCCTTGCAGTCCGCTAGAGAATACCCATCGGGCATTCATCGCGAGCAAGATCACTGTGGCGGCGCCCGCGACCAGGAAGCCGTAATTGAAGCCAATTCTTTCCGCGAAAGACAAAAGAAGTAGATAAAAGATGATTTGAGCGACTCCTACCATCACGTACTGTGCCGGATGAACTTGTTTGCCGGTGGTGACCTCAAATACAAAGTAGGAAAGAAATACGAGCCCCAGAAAAAGAAGCCCGTATTTCAGGGATCGGCTGACGGATTGGTAAGGGTCGGCCACTTCCACAAACGAAATGCCCGCCGCCGTTGAGTCGAGCCCAGTAATTGACTTACTCGTCCCTTCCGCGCGGACGTTCCGTGCGATGAATGGTACAGACCACCCTGCCGTGAATCCGTGGTTGGTCACATTCCGGCTTACAGGAAGGATTCCTCCGTCAAAGCTTGGATTTCGCCAGTCGCCCTGCGCTGTGACACGGGTGGACTTGCCATACGCAAGTACGGCGATTCGTTCCGCACCGGAAAAGCGCAATGTGGATGCTACATGGAATCGTGTGTTTGGCTTTACATCATCTCCAACTGTTGCGCCCAGAAGGAACACTCTGGCGGGGTGTTCCTGATCACCGCCAATGGAAATATTCTCGACGGTTTGTGCCGGCACGAGGGTTACGGTCCTCGTATCGGTCGTCAGCGTCGCGTCAGCCAGTGCTCCACGTACATCACTCACCCCAACGACCACCTCTGCGCGACTCCAATCGAGTTCTGCCCCTGGAGGAGCCGCTGCGGGAACTCCCGACAGATCGAAGACCGCATCAAGCTTCAAGTCCGCTTGAAACACGGGCACCTTAAAGAGCGAGCGGTGACGCTCTTCCGTCGAGGTCTTCACGGCGGCCGAGGCCTGCTCCGGGAACACCAGGTAAACGCTGCGCCTTATGGAATCACCGGGATATTGCGAAGGGATGCTGTACGGTATGGCGAGGGTCGGTCCTAGGAACGTCTGGGGACCTCCAACATGGCTGCTTACGTCTTTGACGACTTCGTCGGCACGATCCGTTCTGTCATCAACCAACCCCCTTACAAAGAGCGCTGGAATTGTCATGAGCAGTGCAAGACCACACACCACGATAAGTTTCATGCCCATGGAGGCGGATCTAAACAATTCCCGGGAATTCGACTGCAACATCGAAAGACCATCCACAGCGCCCTCCTTTACGAAAAGTACTTTGTATTGCAAAGTACACTGCCCCTTACTTCCTGTCAACGTATAAAAACATACGGAGATCTAACGCACGCGGGTTGGGATCCTGCACGTAAGGGGAAGGCGGTTTCCAGACGACGGTGGGCCAAAGCGCGGGCGCAGTAGCGGCTCGCTATCGACGAAATTCCACCTGCCCGTTTTCGTAGTCGAAAATAATGGACCTGAACTGCC
>CAZRKW010000044.1:0-21166 GCA_964600355.1 uncultured Acidobacteriaceae bacterium | reverse complement strand
CGATGTCTGAATTTTGAATTCCTCGATGGCATCCGGATTCACGATCCCGATCCCGGGGTTCGCGCCACCATCCGCGGTATTGCCGTTGGTCGTAAAATTCACGATGGATGCGCCATCCATCGAATAGTTGTTCTGCGCGACGGTCGCGCCGTTCACGGCGATATCCTGCGATCCGCGGCCCAGGTTGGCGGCGTTGAACACGCTGGCATTGGCGCCGGCGGCGAGCCCCAGCAGGTTCGTATAATTGCGCGAAGTCAAAGGCATGGCGGTCATGGTTTGAGAACTCACCACGTTGCCCACCGTGGAACTCGCGGTCTGCACCGCTTCGGCTTCCGCGCGAACTTCCACTTGCTGGGTCTGCGCGCCCACCTGAACGGTTTGATCCAGAACAGCGGTCTCGGTAACAACCACAGTGACCGACGGTACTTCCAAGCTGTTGAAACCGGCGGCCTCGAACTTCAGGCTGTAATTTCCCGGAGGCAGCAATCCAACCTTGTACGTGCCATCGCCGCTGGTCGTCGTCGTGCGCACCTGCGCGGTGCCGATGCTGGTCACGGTGACTGTCGCATTCGGCACCACCGCCCCGGAAGAATCCCGCAACGTTCCCGTCAACGCGCCCGTCGCAGCCGTCTGGCTGAAGAGGGACGGCGCAAACATCAGCGAGCAAAAGATCACGGCAAAGCAGGTCACAACGAAGAGACGAACCGGCCCGCGCTTGAAAGCGTATTCAGACATGGAAACCCCCAATATGTGCAATTTTTACTTAATCCAGGTGCCCACTTGCTTGCCGTGCAGACCAACTAGTGAGGTCTAAAGCACCGGAACATGCAAATACACCACCCTTTTCAGTGCTAGGTTTATAGTCCAGTTCCCAGAAACAAGCAACGGGTTTTTCCACCGCGACGCGCGCGTTAAGTGCCTCGAAGTAAACGACAAAGCTCCCCACATCTCACTTTGCGAGTGGACTGGGCCTCATCTGGAAATGGACGGCTTCCGACCTCGTCCACTTCCCTCCTTCCTGATGCCAGGGGGTACGCGCCTCGTTCCGCAGCTGGCCGCCATGAAGGAAAAATATACGTTGTCTCAAACCCCAAAGAGGGGCTGTACGAAACTCGTCCCCGCTCGCCATTCCTTGCACAATATGATCGGCCACTCTTGGCCCCCATGTGATGGGGTGCGAAGTCACCAAAACAGCCTTCCGGCCACCGTAGCCCCTCTCTACTCGGCCTGTACAATTGCGTTTAGACGCCTTTCGATATTTTGCAGGCAGCAGGCAACTGCAAATAGACATGGGACAACGTGAATATGCACGTCAGCCCATCGCGGGAAGCCTCAGCCCCTTGCTGGTGGCGAAGGGCGTCTCGTCCCGTGGCAGTCGAAGTTGATGCTCGACTTGCATGCGAAGAACGACAACCCGGGACGGGAAGCCCGCTCCGCAATCGGCCCGGCAGCATGTTCTCGCGAAGTTCCGGCTTTCAAAGGTTTCATCGCAACTCGGGGAAGGTGCCAAACACTGCGAGAAGGCTCCAATTGCACAACGCGGACTCGTCAGATCAGTTGGCCGCCTGCTGACCGGCTCGACGCATCAAAAGCCCGCGAAGCCCCAGCAGCACCAGCCGCGGCTGGCTCAAACAGAGACGCCACACGATTTTCCACGCCTCGTCGCGGGAATAGGCGCCCAGCGATTCCTTTGCAGGTTCGTTCAGCAGATCGACCAGCCGGCTGTAATCGGATTGCTGGAAATCGTGAAGCGTCCGGCGGAGAAAGAGGTGCAGATCGAGCTCCCTGCGCAGCGTTCGTAATTCGCGGCTCGCTCCGCCGCTTAAAATGGCTTGCACTACGCCCAAGGCGCCCCGCAGGCCCGTGACGATTCCTCCCACCGTCGAAACTTTCACCTGGCCCGCGGCGTCTCCCACTAGGTAGACAGATCCCCCGCCAACCGCGCGCCTCACAGGCACCCAGCCGGAATACACGGGGATGCGCGCCCCCTGAAACTCAATTGGATCGAATTTGCGTTTTTCGAGAAATGCTTCGAGGCAGCGCCGCGTGTTCGCGCCGGATTCCCCGATCACGCCGAGAGCGCCGCGGGTCGGCGACTCAGGGATCAGCCAATAGAAATATGGCGTGTCCTGCGGGACAAACCACACCCGCACCGTATCGGGCGACATGTCCTTGGGCAGCGGCACGATCGCCTGCACCAGCGGGACAGTTTGCAGGGGCGCCCATCCTGCTGCGCGCGCCACACGGCTCGTCGCTCCATCGCCCCCGATGATCGTGCCGGTGCGAACCTCCTCGCGCGTTCCGTCGGCGCACCGCTCCACTTCGAGCAGAATTTCCTTGCCGTCCGGGCGCAACGAATGAAACCGGCGCCCCAACTCGAGCTTCGCCCCCGCGCTCTGAGCCTCGTCCGCGAGCCTCTGGATCAGAGAGCGCCGCTCGATAATCAAATCGGGATGCTTCAGATGGATCGTAGCCGCGCGGCCGTCGGTGAAAAGCTCGAAGCGCCGGACTTCGTTGACGATGCTGTTCTCGGCTGCAGCTCCGAGAATTTGCCGCATTCGTTGCGTCACGATGAGGGTTCTCGCGCCATGCTCCAGCGCTTCGATCCGCTCAAAAACTCGAACCGGAACCCCTTGCCGCGCGAGCATGAGGGACGCAAACAAGCCGGCGGCCGAACCACCGACCACCGCCACCGTCTGGCTACGGGCGCGAGAATTGCGTCTCGAACTATTCTCCGCTTCGCAATCTCGAAACACCCTCATCGTCTTGACGGCCCGCCCTCATAAACAAACTTGTGTTCCGGAAACTATGCTGCTGGACACCCGGTTTGGCCGGAGTCATTCCCACGGCGGGAATCCCCAGCAATCGATTCTTGGAAGATTTTGTCGCAGCAAGTATAACGTACGCTGCTGGTTCCACCAACGAAGCTCGTCAAGATCCCGGCGCTGGTTGCGGCTCCGATTTCTTGATCTTCGCCTGGCGCTCGTACGGCACCGATTCCAGAAAAAAAACCGCTCCCAGGCCGCCCGCCACAAGTATCCCAGCCAGCGCATAAGCTGCCCCCGGTGGGAGATACGGGACAAGCAAAGCAAGCGCCCCGTAAAGAGCACCGAGGCAGTAGAGCACCAGTACTCCGCCTCGATGGCCCAGGCCCAGGTTCGAAAGTCGATGCGCCGTGTGATCCTTCCCCGGAGAAGTGAAAGGGATGAGTCCCCGTCGCGCGCGGGAAATCGAAACCAGCGATGTGTCAAAAATAGGAACGCCCAGAATCAGGATCGGGACGAGCCAGCTCGCCGGAAAAGCCGCTCCCTCGGGACGAATCTTCAGTCCCAGGGTAGCCATGAGAAACCCCAGCAGCATCGCCCCGCCATCGCCCATAAAGATTTTGGCGGGATTGAAATTCCATCTCAAAAATCCCAGCGCAGCCCCCAGCACGGCCGCTCCCAGCGTTCGGACCATCGTCTGCCCGTTCATCACAGCTGCGAGCGTAAAAAACGCCGCCGCCACGGCGGCGATTCCCGCGCAAAGCCCGTCCATGTGATCGAGAATGCTAAATGCCGCAGTAATGCCGACCACCCAGAAGATCGTGAAGCAGACGTCGAGAATTACGCCGGAGGGTCCGCCAACAAATCGCGAAAACAATTGCGCGCGAATTCCCGACGCAATCAGGATCATCGCCGCGACAGGCATGCCCACGAAAAGCTTCACCTGGTGATGAAGCAGGCCGCGGTCGTCAAGAAAGCCGACCGTCGCCACAAGGGTTGCGCCCACCACGATGCTGGCGATCTGCTGCCGGGATTCGTTGTGCAGAGTCACCAGGATCGCCAGAACGAAACCAAGATAAATCGCGATACCGCCCAGCAGCGGAATGGGTTTCAGGTGAACCTTGCGCGGCCCCGGCTGATCCACCAGGCCATAGTGGATTGCCAGGCTTCGCACCGGAACCGTGATGCCGAGCGTCGCCACCAGCGCGATTGCGAACGTAAGCACATCCGTGTGGATAAGCGCCATTCGTTGGCTTCCCTGTCTAGCGCGCCGTCAGCATCTTCTCGAGCACATCGCGTACTTCTTCCCGCTGTTTGGTAGCGAAATACCAGTCCATCGTTTTCTTGAGCCCCTCGCGGAAAGTGGTCTTTGGCTCCCAGCCAAGAAGCTGCTTTGCCAGTGCATTCTTATTTTTCCAGATGGCGTCCTCCATTTTTTTCTTGAACGGCATCTTCCATAATTCCGGCAAACCGTTCCAGTTCATTCACTCTAGCATAGCGATCAGCCACTTCCCGGGCACGGCGCCCCATGGCCACTAGTCTCGCAGGGTCGGCCCGAAGCCGCCGGATCGCGTCCGCCACGGCCGCCGGATCGTCAGGGTCCGCCACCACGCCGCAGCCCGCTTCCACGACGATGCGCGCCGCATCGCTTTCCTTCGCGGCAACGGCGAGTACGGGACGCCCCGCGGCCAGCGTCGAATAAAGCTTGCTCGGCACAACCACTCCTTCGAGGCCCCGCCGGACCGTGATCACGTGCAAATCCCCCGCCATCATGACGTGCGGCACCTGCTCGGCGGGGCGAAATGGCAGAAACCGGACATTCGGAATGCTGCTGGCCGCGGCGCTGATCGACGCCCGGTTTGCCCCGTCCCCTATAAACACGAACCCGGCATCCTCGTTGCGCAGTATCTCAGCGGCTCGCAACAAAGTGTCCCAGGCCCCGTAGAAGCCGAGGTTCCCCGCGTGCATCACGACGAACGGAAATCCCGAGCGTATCTCCTGAACGATTGGGTCCGTCTGCTCCGGCAAGGCGGCCGGAAACGAAGTGCCATCCCGCACGACTACCACTTTTTCCGGCGCGACTCCCTTCGACACGATGCGCTCGCGCATATCGTCGCCCAACACGATTACGCGGGCCGCCTGGTTCAAGGCGCTGCGATGCATTTGCTCCCAGCGCTCCACCCATTTCGCGGGCCGCACGATATCGCCACCGATGGCCATGTCCGGGTATAGATCGCGAATGTTGTAAACAAAGGGCCGCCCCGCTATTCGCGCCACGAAGGCCCCGGCGATTCCCGCAATCGGAGGGTCCGTCATGGCCAGAACCACATCTGCGCGCAAAGCCAACGCCCGCGGAACCGCCAGCGCAAGATAAGAAAGATAATTCGACACGCGCCGCCGCATCCGGTGCCGCGGATACGCCGTGGAGCCAACGCATTCCACGGTGACGTTGTTGCGCTTTTTGCGCCGCAGAAACGCAAAGGGGTAAAACTCATCGGGATCGTAGGAGGGGCGCCCTGCAACCACGGTCACTTCGTGCCGCCGCGCGAGAGTCTCGGCCACCTGCGCGGCCATTTTCGCCGTGGCGGAAGTGTCGGGAGGATAGTATTCGTTCAGCAGCAGAATATGCATGATCGCGCGCGAGCCGCGTTTTCCACCCTCAGATTTTTTAAATAGCGCCCTTCACTACCTTCTCTTCTATCCCGTCGGATGCAACAGATCCCGATTTTTTCTCCAGGACAAAATTGCCGATGGCCAGCACATCCATCTGCGTGCGCTCAAAGCAACGGAGAGCTTCCTCGGGCCTGCAAACGATCGGCTCGTTATCGTTGAACGACGTGTTGAGCACCACCGGCACTCCGGTGAGATCGCCCATGGCCCGCAGGAGCTTCCAATAAAGCGGGTTCGAGGCGCGGCTCACGGTTTGCAGGCGCGCCGTGCCGTCCACGTGCGTGGGCGCCGGTATGATCGCGCGCTTTTCGGACCGCACCTTGAACGCAAACGTCATAAACGGCGAAGGGTGGCTCTGCTCAAAAAATTCGCCGGCCGCTTCTTCCGTGATGGAAGGAGCAAACGGGCGGAAGATCTCACGGTGCTTAATGCGGCGGTTCAGGATTTCCTTCATCTCCGCGCGCCGCGGGTCGGCGAGAATGCTGCGATTGCCCAGAGCGCGAGGCCCCCATTCGGTGGCGCCCTGGAACCATCCCACGATTTTTCCTGCTGCGATGTGGCGCGCAGTCGCCTCCAGCAACGCCTGTTCGTCAAGTTCTTGGATGTGAACGCCATCTTCAGCCGAACCAAACTGGTCGACGGACCGGCGAATCTCTTCTCGAGAAAACTCCGGCCCCCAGTAAGCGTGCTCCATCGCGAATTCGCGGGGCCGGCCAAGAATGTCGTGGTTGACAGCAAACGCGGCTCCCACCGACAACCCGCCATCGCCCGCCGCCGGCTGCACAAAAACGCGCTCGAACGGCGTGTTGTCGAATATCTTCCCGTTCGCGACGCAATTGAACGCCGTGCCCCCGGCCAGACACAGCGCCTTTTGCTTCGTCTCCCGGAAGAGCGCGTTCCACTGCTCGATCAGCACCTCTTCCAGAGCAGCCTGCATGCTGGCGGCAAGATTGTGGTGGCGCTGCTCCAGAGGCTCGTTCGCCTTGCGCGCCGGCCCAAGCCTCTTCTCGAGATAGCCCGAAAATAATTGCCCCTGCGTCGGCGTGCGGTCCGCCTCCCGCCAGCTCATCTCGGGCCCCTGGCTCTGGTGGATGAAATATTCGAGGCCCAGCCGGAATGACACGGAGCCATCGCTTCGCACTCGAACCATCCGCCGAAACTCTTCCAGAAACTCAGGCTCGCCGTAAGCGGCCAGGCCCATCACCTTGTATTCGTCGCCGAACTTCCAGAAGCCGAGGTATTGCGTCAGCGCCGTGTAGTAAATCCCCAGCGAATGCGGGAATCGGACGTCCCCCAGCGTTTGCATCCGCGGTCCCTCGCCGAGAGCCCACATGGCGCTGGCGAAATCGCCAAGTCCATCGGACGAGAGCACTGCAGCCTGGTCGAAGGGCGAAACGCAGTACGCGCTGGCCATGTGCGCCCGGTGATGTTCGATCGAATGGAACCGCGCGCGAATGCTCTCGAGCGGAACGTCGAAAGCGGAGGCAAGCTCCTGGTTCATCCCTGCAAACCGTTTCATCACTCGCAGACGTTCGAGGGCAAACCGCGGCATCCGCATCGCGTAGCGAAGCTTGGTCCCCAAACGCGCGCGCGGATCCCGCGGAATCGCAATATGGTCGACTTCCGATAACTTGGCCCCAGCGCGGTCGAGGCAAAATTGAACCGCGCGCACCGGCAATCCCGCCGCGTATTTCACGCGGTTAAGCCGTTCCTCCTCCACGGCCGCCACCAGGCGTCCATCGACTACGACCGCAGCCGATGAGTTCGCGTGATACGCGTTGATTCCAAGAATGATCATCTAATTGTTAAAAGCCTTCAATGTCTGCGCTGGAACGAACGCAGGCCTCAAATCGCCCGCCGCAGAATCCGCAACCGTCGAACGATCGGCCTCGCCGGCGCTCAGATGCTGCTTCACCCATTCGTTCAGCACGTACAAGCTCCAAGGCCGCGACCAGGACGTTCGCCCGCCCAGAAAATCCTTCCAGGTGTAAGCCGCAAATTGTTTTTCGATATGCGGCTCGAGCGCCGGCGACCAGTCGGCCAAGCCTCGGGCAACGCGCTCCCTCAAAGGACCGCGCAGCCAATTATTCCACGGAAAAGTAAAGGTGCGTTTCTGTTGAGCGACGATTTCCTCAGGCAGCACATCCCCCAGCGCTTCGATGAGTAAAGCCTTCGAACGCCCACGCCCGCTTTTGCTGGCCTGCGGAAGCGAAAGCATGTACTCCACCAGGGGCAGATCGAGAAACGGCACCCGGACTTCGAGTGAATGGTGCATGCTCATCGCATCGGTATCCCGCAAAAGCGTATTCACCAGGTACGACCGCGACTCCAGCCACGAAATTCGCGTAAAAGAATCCATCGAACGCGATTCGTCCCCCGCCGCGGAAAGCCACTTCCACCAAGCCGAACCCTGCCAGTCGCCAAAACTCTCATCCATGGCGCCAGCCACCCGACCGGGAGTAAACAGCGTCCGCGTAAAAAAGTAGTCCCCGGGCAGCGACGAAGGATCGATCCACCCCGCCAACGCTTTTCGCGAAGCATCGGGAGTAGCGCCGAACGCCTTCGAACTCTCCAGCGCACTCGCCACCCAGCAGCGAACCGGCCGAGGAAAAAAGCGCGCAAGCGCAGCCAGTTTCGCGACGCCGGCTACCGTCCTGAATAAGGAGTAGCCCCCGAACAGCTCGTCGCTTCCCAAGCCCGAAAGCGCCACCTTCAATCCCGCCTGCCGCGCCGCCCACGACACGAAATACGTGTTGATGCCATCCATGCTCGGCTGATCGAACGCGGCGATCGCCTCGTCGAGGCGCTCGACCATTTCCTGGCCTGTAAGATTCAATTCGCTGTGCCGCGTGCCCAGGTGTTCCGCAGTACGCCGCGCCTGCCCGGCCTCGCTGAATTCGAGGTCGGGAAACGCAACCGTGAACGTATGAATCCCATCTCTCTGGCGGCTGGCCAGCGAGGCAATCGCCGTCGAATCCAGACCGCTGCTCAGAAAAACTCCCACCGGCACATCGGCAATCAAATGGCGCTCCACGGCGCTTTCCAGCAGCGCACGAACCCGTACCGCTGGCGAAGCCTTCGCCCCAGGAACCTGGCGTTCGGCCGCTTCCCGGCGAATTTCACGGCCAGCTTTCCAGTAAGATTTTGGCTCGGGATTGTCGCTAGGTCTATTCGCAGAAATACTCATAAAATGGCCCGGAGGCAGTGAAAGTACGCCCTCCACCAGGGTCATTGGCTCGCAGACGGAGCCAAACAGCAGGTACGAGCGCAGCGCCTCGACCGACAAAGCCGGCGGAACAACCCGGCTCGCCAGAATCGCCCGCACCTCCGACGCAAAAAGAAGCACGCCCCCGGCGGTCGAGTAATAGAGAGGCTTGATGCCAAGCGGGTCCCGCGCGAGAAAAACCCTCGCGGCCTCCCCGCCGACGCCCTTGGGGATTTCGACCACCGCGAAGGCGAACATGCCATGAAATCGCTCCACGCAACCTTCGCCCCATGCTTCGTAGGCGTGGACGATCACTTCGGTATCCGAGCGCGATTGAAAGCGATGCCCGGCGCTTTCCAGTTCCGCTCGCAGCTCGCGAAAGTTGTAGAGTTCCCCGTTGTAGACCACCGCCAGCGTCCGGTCCTCGTTCCAGACCGGCTGGCTCCCCCCTGGAAGATCGATGATGCTCAGCCGGCGCATCCCCACGGCCACCGGCGACGCGCACAAAAAGCCATCCTCGTCGGGTCCCCGGCGCACGATAGCGCCCATCATGCGCCGCACGATGCCTTCCGCGCGGTCCCCCAAACCGGGTCCGATCACGCCGCAGATTCCACACATAGTCGAATGCGCGCCTGTGTTTGAAACGATCCGCTCGAACGGATGACCTGCGGAGTATAACCCACGAATTCGAGCCCTCGTCCTTCGCTCGTTTTCATCCGTTCCCAGGAATCAATCACTACAACCCGGGCGTCGCCGCAACCGCTCCCCGATCGCCGCGCACCGCGTCTTGATAGTGCCTTTCCATTTGTTCGGTCAACGTTCCCCAATCAAGCTTTTCGGCAACGCGCCTGCACCCTTCTTTCAGCCGCGCGTAGAGAGCTTCATCGCAGATCAGTCTGGAGAGCGCATCCGTCAAAGCCTCCTGCTCGCGAGCGATCACCAGGCCCCCGATGCCATCCACGAGCGGGCTGATGCCGCACGCATCCGTCACGATCACCGGAACCCCGCAAGCCATCGCCTCCGCCGCCACATTCGCAAAATTTTCATAGCGCGACGGCAGCGCGAAAATATCGGCATCCCGCAAAGCGGCTTTCTTATCCTCATCGTAAAGAGGGCCGCAGAAAAGTATCCTGTCCCCGGCGCCAGATTCTCGGGCGCGCTTTTCCAGGCAAGCAAGATAACCGCGTTCTCCTTCCGGTCCGGCAATCACCAGTCGGCCGGTTTCCGCGCACGCCTTCGCAAACGCATCGATCAGAAGATCCACTCCCTTACGTGGAATGATCCGGCTGAGAAACAGAACCAGCGGCTCGGCCTGCGGAAGCCCCCACCTCGCTCGAAAAGTGCCGCGGCTCGGCAACCCCGGAAGCAGCGCGGGATCGATCCCGTTGTAGCGGACCACCACCTGCGTTTGCGGAAACCCCGCATCCAAAAGCTCTCTTTCCTCAAGCTCGGAAGTAGCGACGATTTTCGAAGCGCCGCGCAGGAACCCTGTGCCGAGAGTGCCATGCCACAACCGTTTCAGCCGGATACTCCGGTCGATCGGCCGGTACATGCCCATGGGCTCGACAATGTACGGAATATCCGTACTGCGGCAAAAGTAGCCCACCGACGGCCCCAGAAAATCGTACAAGCCGTAGCAGTGAACCATATCGAACTCGGGCAGGAGCGCCCTGCAGAATCCCAGCACGGAAGGGTTCAAAGTAAGGGCGCGATACTGGGTCACGGTCGAAAGATAAATAATTTCGACTCCCTCGCGTTCCAGCCGCCAGCCAAACGCGTGCTTTCGGAGTTGCGGCTGGATTTCTCCATATTTCTCCAGCCCCAGGTCCGGCGTTACCACGGTCACTTCGTGTCCTCGCCGAACGAGGCCCGCGGCCAGCGCACCCACTTTGAAAACGGGTCCACCCCGTTCCTGAAACGGATAGTAGGCCGGTGCGACGTGCAGGATTTTCATAAGCGATTTGAAACTGCATCGGAGAGAATTCGCTCCAGCGCCTCGCGGAACGCGTCGAACTGGTATTCGCGCCGAACCATCGCCGCGCCGCACTCCCCCAGCTTCCTTCGGAGTGCTTCGTCTCCAAGCAACCGGCTCAAGCCTTGCGCCAGCGCGTCTGGGTCATTCGGAGGGATCAGCAGCCCGTTGCTTCCGTCGCGGATCAAATCGGGGATTCCCCCCGCGTCGGCTCCGACCACCGGTTTGCCGAAGGCCATTGCTTCCAGAAAAACCAGGCCGAATCCTTCGCCGGTGCTAGGCAGCGCGAAAACGTCAGCAGCCGCATAGCAGGCAGTCAATTCCCGCTGTGACAACCCCTCCAGAAAATGGACTTTATCCGCGACCTGTTGTTCAATCGCGATGTTTCGCAGCCGCGACAGGTCGTCGCCGCTTCCAACGGCAACCAGTTGCACGTCGGGGATCGTGCCGTGAAGGCGCGCGACCGCCAGGATTAAAGCGTCCACCCCTTTATAACGCTCGCGGGCAGCCCACCGGCCCACTGTGAGAATAATTCGGCCGCGCGGAAAGTTTCGCGGCAGCGGAAGCTCTCCCGGATGCTCGGCAAGCTTGATAAAATCCGGGCTGAGCGGCCAGGGCAAGCGCCTGATTTTCGACTCCGGAATATTCTGCTCTCCAGCCATCTTCCGCGCGGTGTAACTGCTGGGAGCAGTCAGCAGACTCGCCTTGTGCAAAGCACTCAGCCGCCGCGAAGCGAGGGGTTTCCACACCTCGATTCCATGCGACATCACCACCGTTTTGAAATCCGGACGGAGCCTCTGAATCCAGGCAGCAGGAAGCGCGAGATGCGGATGGGCCGCCAGAATGATCGGCGTGCCCTCACGCGGCGTACGACGAGCCTTCCCGATTGCAGAAAGCACGAATCGTGCTTTGGCTCGCCCAAAACCGGAAAACGCGATTTCAGAATCGCTCCATCGAATGCGTTGTTCCCCTCGAGGGTCGTTCAAGCTGAGGATGTCCACCGGCCGCCCGCTGGCACGCCCCATCTCCAAAATCGCCGCCGCGGTCATCCGCCCAGCCTCTTGCACCCCGCCGATCCCGAGCAATTCCGTAAAGAGTCCGAGAACCTTCTGAGGTCGGCGAACGCGATCCGGCTCGCTCATTTGAGGGATGTAAAGCCCCGGTGCTGAATTTTTCGAGCGATCGTCACGAGGTGGGCCCCTGCGCAAGCTTATGCGCCGCGGGGGGTTCCTTCCTTTGCAGGATTTCTTCGAAGAGCGCACTCAACTGATGGCCATTCCTCTCCCAGGTATAGTTCTGTGCGGTTCGCGCGGCATTTTCGGCCAGCATAGTGCGAAATACCCGGTCGCTCGCAAGATGCTGAATCATCGCCGCCAATCCGGCGGCATCCGCGGGATCGCCAAGAATTAAACCATTCAAGCCGTTCGTGATGATTTCCGATGTTCCGTTTGCCGATGAAACGATCACCGGTAGCCCGCACGCCATCGCCTCCGCCGGCGGAAGCGCGAATGTATCTTCCAGAGACGGTCCCGCGTACGCATCAGCCGCCGCGTAATAGAATTCCACGTCCTTCCGGGGCGGCAGGAAATATACGCGCCCCTCCACACCAAGACTCGACGCCATGGCCCGCGCCGGCGCGGAATCCTCGCGGCTCACAACCAGCAGCTTTACAGGCGAGTCGGGTAGCAGCGCCAAAGCCTTCAGCAACACCGGGACGCCCTTATTCAGCCAGTCATTTCCAACGAGCACCACCGCGAACGAATCGCCCGCAAGGCCGATTTGCGCCCTCGCCTCCCGGCGCATACGTTCTCGCCTCTGCGGCTCGAATCGCTCCGGATCAAGCCCCGTATAAAGCACCGGACACCCATAGCTGCGCGCATAAAAACGCCAGAGCTCCTTCAGCGTCTTTCGGGCGATCAGGATCAGGGTAATCTCGCGATGGGTGTAAATGCGCTGCTCAAGAAAAATAAGCAGCCGGTAGTAAAGCCTGCGATGAAACAGCCGCGGCCAGTCTCGCACGGGGTGGCGCGAAAAACTGTTCGCCTCCCTGTTCTTTCCCGCGTACTCGGCAAAAACAATGTGTACCGAAATCACGTCGGCATCCAGGCAGTTGATACCCGGGCTGAAAACAAGATCGTAGCGGATGCCGCGGAAATAATGGTCGAATGCCCGCCACAAGTGATTCGCGCAAAACCACCAGACGTAATTCAGCAGGTGAGGCCCGGGCAGCTTGGGAATGCGATGCCAGTGGCTTTTCTTCAGATCGACGTCTTCCACTTTCTGGCTGTAAATGTGGATTTCAAATGAATCCAGAAGAAAGGTTATCCATTCCACGACGTGCAGCTCGGTTCCATGATTCTTGTCGAGAAACGGTGTGATGACGGCCAGCCGCGGCTTGCGTCTCTCGGTTGTCACACCGCCTCCATCCTTTTCTGAAGTGGCACCCAAAACGATTTCTTCGCCTACCCCTGACGCGTTCCCGCTCCAGCGAGTTCCTTGTAAACGCCCAGATGGTTCTCCACCATGCGCTCCAGCGTAAAAGCTTCCAGCGCGCGCTGCTGAGCCCTTTTCCTCAGCCCTGCTGCGAATTCCGGTTCTTCCGCAGCCCTCCGCATACAGTAGGCCAATGCCTGCGCATCGCCCGGAGGAAACTTCAGTCCCACGCCCTCCACGATCTCACCGAGCCCTCCGATATCGGAGACAATCGCGAGGCGCCCATGCATCAACTGCTCGTAAGCTACCAGCGGTGCCACTTCTTCCCAAACCGACGGGATAATCACCGCTATCGCCCCGCGAAGCAAGCGAGGGATCTGTTCCACCGGGATAGCCCCGGGAAACTCAATCTGCGATCCCAGCCCCAGTTCGGCCGTCAGCGCTTCGACATGCCCACGCTCAGGGCCATCCCCCACGATCTTCAGATGAAAAGGCAGCCCCTGTTTGGCGAGGATCGCGCAAGCGCGAAGCAGCACGGGCAGCCCTTTCTCGCTTACCAGCCGCCCGACATAAGCAAAATACGGTTTCTCCGCGCCATTCGGCGGAGCGGCGCCATTGTCACTCGAAGAGTAGTCGGGCACGCCGTGTGAAATCACGCGTGTGCTAGGCAAGGCCACACGTCCTGCAATGTGCTGGGTCGGAGCAATATTGACGTCCACTCTTTTTGCGAGCCAGCGACGCGGAAACGTCAGCACAAGGCTCCGCACACTCTTCCACCAGCCGATTTCCTTACTATTACACTCAACGCATTTCGCATAGCGCCCGGCGAGATAGTGGCCGGGGCAAACGCTGCCGTCGGGTCCAAACAAAAGCAGCCCGTTCGGGCAAGCGGCCTGATACCCGCTGTGTTCCACCACCACCCTCTTCCGCAACAGCCACCCCAGCGCCAGCGGAACCAGCGCAGGATTCGCGACATGAACCACGTCGGCCTCGCGAATCAAAGAAACCAATTGCCGGATACTCGGCTGTCGGACCACTCGAAAGGGCACCTCGGAATCGTTCATTTTGCCCGCCGGAGTCTGCGTCACGAGCGTCGCCTCGATCGCTTCGCCCCCATTCGCTCGGCTCCAGCCGCTGAGCCCGGCTGCCAGGTCCCGGGTGATAATCTGCACTCCACCGACCAGCGGAGCCCAGGCGTGCGTGTAGATCAGTATCTTCAAATCATGGCCCTCATTTCACGTTCCCTTCACGCCCAGGGCAGTCGCAAACCGGTCCGCGATCGAATCCCATGAAAAATACTTCTCGTGCGCATCAACGCTGCGCAGGTGCAAATCGCGCCAGCGTTCGGGGTCCGTGAGAATGCCGCCCAGCGATCTGCTCAGCGCCGCCACATCTCTGTAAGGCACTAGCTCCACTCCTGCTTCCGCGAGCGGTGTTCCTTCCGCCGCACCCGCGTAGGCGACGATCGGCAGGCCGCAGGTGATTCCCGCCAGCGCGCTTCCCCGCCGGGGAAAAAGCCGCCCGCGCACGCAAAGCATCGCGTCGGCATCCCCAAGAATCTGGCTCACTTCCTCGGCGCGTCGAATCCCGAGATTGAGCACCTCGACTGGAATTTCACGAAAGGCGTTCTCGATGTCCGTTTTTGACTCGGGCGTTCCTCTCCCCAGGAACACCATCTTGATTTTCAGCCCGTTGCCAGCCAGCGGCGCGACGCACCGCGAAATATCCTCCAGCTCAAAAGCCCGATAGGGCGGTTCGCTCACGCAGTAAATGGCGACCACTCTTGGAACGCCATTCCGTGAACCCAGATTCTCCGTTCGCGGCGGAGGCACGGGAAGATTGCCGCCGATGGGAATCGACACGGCCTTCGCGGAGGGCGAAGACAGCCATGGAATCGTTTCCAGCGGATCGGCGAAAACCGGCCTCTCCGCCACTTTGTAAAGGCCGCGCAGAACCCACAGCTGGCAAACCCGCCGCACGCGGTCGATGGGCCGTCGCCCCTCAAAACCAAGCGACTCGTGGTACACCACTCCGACGCGAGCCCCGCGGCTGCGAACAATCAGCAGAGCGGCCAGCGCCGCAAACGGAAAACCCCGCCGCGACCAGGCCAGAGAAGTGAATTGCAACAGAACCCACTGGCCCCGCCACTTACCCGCTTCCCGCCAAAGTTGGAGAAGCGCGCGGGTCCAACCCTTCTCGGCACAATCCACGCGAAATTTCTGCAGCTCGACTCCGCGCCTGGAAAGAGCCTCCCCCAAAAAGGTGCAATAATCCTCCAGGCCATCGGTTGGCGTGTCCCGTCGTCCGAGCAATGCGATCAAGGGCTGCACTTGATTCCCAGAAACATCGAATCGCGCGCGTGCCCGATCAGGCTGCTTGCAAGCGTGTGTCCGTGGAGTTTCCGCAGCTCGAAGCCGCTCGCCCGCAGGTCCCGGATCACATGCGCCTCATACATGCGGTGCGGGTGTCCCTTCACCATCACCTCATTCTTGTGTATGTGCTTGGTCCACGAATGCCACTTCACCAGCCCCAGCGCGGAAAACGTGTCCACTTCGAAGAAGAACGCGCCTCCGGGCTTGAGCACGCGATGGATTTCCCGGAGAATCGTCATCGGACGCGACGCATGGTCGAGAACGTTGCTGCAAATCACCAGATCCATGCTCGCGCTCTGGATCGGAACTTCCTCCCCGCGCGCCACCACGTATCGGACTCCGGCGCCTTCCTGCCGCATGTAGGCGCGCAACTTCTCGCTCGACGTCGCTGGAAGCTCACCGGACACCTTCGGCAGAGCAGGAGAAAGCGGGTCCAGCGCGAAGCGAAACGGAATTTCCGGCAAAAAGCCGCTGATCCCGAGGCCCAGCGGCCCCACTCCTACTTCGAGGCTCGTCTGCGGCGTGCTGGCGAGGCATTTCCTGATCTGCGGAGCGATCTTTGCATTATCGGCCAGCACGCGCAGGATCGCGTGGTCTTCCTGGACGATCCCGTCCCAGAAAGCCTCCGCTGTATTAAGCGCTTCCCGCCACTTCGGATGCTCGTCGCCGTTATTTCCCATAATCCTTTTCGAAAGGCGCCTCTTCTCCATCCGCCGGCCAGTGACTACTCCCGTGCGCTCACGCTCGATGACGCTACGCCCGAGCCGCGAGGGGCGTCGCCGGATGGCACCGCCCACAAGTAAAGCTGCCGGTAGTCGGCGTAATGCTCGTGAACGGGATCCCATCGCTCCGCTTCATAGCCAAACCCGCGCAGATAATTCTGAATCAAATCCATCTGCGCAGGATCGTGAACCTCGCAAAGCAACTTCGGCTTGATCTCGCTCAACAATCGCGACGTGCCCTGCAACGCGTCCCATTCCGCGCCTTCCACATCCATTTTGATCAGCCGAGGAGCGGGATATCCCCGCTCGAAAACAAGTTCATCCAGCTGCACCGTCCTCACGGGAATGCGTTCAAGCCGCGGATTCGGCTCGCTCAGAATTCGCCCCTGCGTGCGATTCGATTCCCCCAGCGCGCGCTCAAAAGTGACTTCCCCCGGCGACGACCACACCGCCGCCTCCACAACCGCCACTTGGGCAATTCCGTTCTTAGCGATATTCGCCCTCAAGTTCGCCAGGTTGTCGGGATCAGGCTCAAACGCCACGATTCTTCCGTGTGCCCCCACAAACCGCGACGCAATCAGCACGAAAAACCCGGTATGCGCGCCCACCTCGTAATAACAATCTCCCGCCCGCAGCTCGGATTTCAGCAGCTTCTGTATCCACGGCTCGTAATCCCCATTCACGTAGCCGAGATCGAATCGCGGGTCGGCGTACATCCACAATCCCGCGCCCAACCCCCCGGGGATTCGTATCCACAACCTTGCGCCGGGCGGCAGAGCCGTTCGAACAAGTTTCTGTACCAACCGCCCGATGACCGGAATTGCCCGCAATTTTGCATAAGCATCGCGCGCAAAGTCCGAACGCGTGACGCGATGCACAATTCGGTCGTTCGATGTCACGCACCCTCTCTTCCCTTCCCGCCCTATCCCAGTCGCAAAACTTCTAACCGGCGTTCGCGCGCCCGCCTCGCGACACCAGCCGGGCCACCTTGCGCCCCGCCCGCTGGCTCAGCAACAATCCATTCTCGATCGCCGCACGGAACCGTTCTCGTCTCCAGGTCGCCGAATCCTGCAACCCCAAATCCTCCGGCAGAAATTGACGGGCGACCGCCGCGTACGTCGTATCGGCGTGGCGCACATAAGCCGGCGTCAAACGCCGCGAGTGAAAACCAGCAGTATTCTTTTCGCCCGGCTCCCACCAGCAATGGCTCCACAGGTGCATGCTGAAGATGCCGTCCAGATCGCGCACGCGGCGAGTGAACATGTTCCCGATGTCCGCCCGGTCGTAACCAAAATAAAAAAACGATCGCGGCGGCTCGATGTGAATCCAATCCGGAAATTGCTGGCTCACACGAAAGCCCAGGATTGTCGAGTGGTTGCTCCAGCTGCCGTCAAAGCTTTCGTAAGTCTGCCGCAGCAGTTCCCGGACGAACGGCGCGTTCGGTTCCCCCATCATCCATGCATTGCACAGCGCTCCTCCCGCTCGCGTGGCCGCCGCGCTCCATTGCTCCGGCTCGCGCCCCATGATGAAAGACCGCTCGAAGAACGCCGCGGGCAGAGGAGCCACGAAGAGCGTATCCATGTCCGCATAAATACCGCCGTGATCGGCCAGCACCTGCAGCCGCGCCACATCCGCAAGATGCGCATACCGCAAACGCTCCACTTCAGGATCGCTGTAACGGAACGACGCCACAAAAGGATCCGGCCGAATCGGTATCACCGTCAGCTGAGTTCGGATGCGGTCCCAATATTCGCCCCACGGCTCGTGCTGGCAGTGAAACATCAGCTGCTTCGGTTGATTCACGCCGATGCAGGAAGCAAGGCAAAGGTAGTGCATCAAGTGGAAGGGCTCGGTCTGCGGTTTCAAACCGAAGACGAAGTGAAAGATGTTCGGAACCCGTGTGGCGGCGTCTGATCGGGGCGTTTCCGCAATGGAAACCTTTTGCTGGCTCATGTCCAGCTCACCGGAACGCGCGGGCCGCGGTTAATCAGCCCACCAAGGGCCAGCGCTTTCGATAGTTCACCCACCCCTACCACGACGCCGCCCCAGCACTGTTGCGCGAAAGCGTGCCCAAACGAGCGCGCCGCCGTTCGCAGTGACTGGCTGATCATCGGGCCCAAGCCCCGCGAATCGAAATTCGCGCATTCCCGCACCCACCAGCCGCCTTCGCTCCCGCGCGACCACGCCGTCTTCAGCAAGCGCTTCAATTGAATGTCCTCGGGAGTCTTGTAATGCCAGACGAGCGCCTCCGGCACGAACGTGACGCAGACTCCCGCCCGGCGCATCCAGTCAATTTCTTCCACCGGCGGCCGGATCGTTTCCTCGAACCTGGTATTTTCAAACACGCCTCGCGCCGCGGCCATATTCCCCAGCACCGGCACGATCTCTCCGCCCAGCCCGTGCGGCGCCGACAGGAATTCCGAATAGTAGCCGCTCACTTCTTCGCGATGTTTCCCCAAAAGCGGCCCTTCCACCGTCAACCTCATCGGGCCCGTAACCACCGCGCCGCCATTAGCAAGGCCCTTGAGCAGCTTTCGCAGCCATCCTTCGGTAACAAAAACATCGTCATCGATGAACACAATGATCGCGCCTCGCGCAATGCTCAGACCGTCGTTGCGCGCGGCGTTAGCTCCCAAAGGCGAGGGCTGCCTTCGATAAATCACTTGCCAGCCGCTCGCGCGAGAAAAATCCTCAACCACTTGCCGCGTGGCATCCACGGAACAGTCATCCACCACAATCACTTCCGGCGGCTCCAGCCCTCGCACTCCGTCCGGAAGCGCCGCAAGGCACCGCGCGAGTATCCCCGACCTGTTCCGCGTCGCAATAATAATGGATACCGAATCGCTCACGCACGCCGCCCCTGAAAAACCAGCGCTACTTTTTCCCGGGGAATCGCCAGGTAATTCCGCGGTTCAGGATAGCCATCCCTTTCCTGGTGCTCGGAAAGCCGTCCGTCCGCGTTAAAATCGAACCAGTCGTACCCGCGCTCCTTGAGGAATGCTATTTTATTTCGCGCTGCGTAGCCCCAGGCTTCCGTCACCCAGTCCAGCACCTCGCAGACGATCACCGGGCGGATCGCCTGCAGGACGCGCTCGGCGCCGCGGAAAGCCTCGAGTTCGCCGCCCTCCACGTCGATCTTGATCAGATCGATGCGAGAGACATCATTTTTGCCCACATAGTCGTCGAGCGAGACAGCCTCGACGATGTTTTCGTGCACCGCTTCTTCGACCCGGGGCCTCTTCAGACTGTTCATCATCGTAAAGTCCGAGTCGACGCTATAGAACCTCAAAGGTTCGGTAGCGGCACTCACCGCATATGGCTCCAGACATACTCCTTCAACGCCATTCCACTTCATATGCAGCTCAAACCGCTTCCGTTCGCGCAGCGACGGCTCGAATGCCACAACCCGGCCCCGCTGCGACACACGCTTCGCCGCTAGCAGCGAATAAAATCCGTGGTGCGCTCCGATATCGAAGAACACCATTCCCGGTTTCAGAAATTCCCAGACAAAACGTACTTCCTCCAAGTCGTCTCCCCAATAATCCAAAAGGGACCGCTCCGCATGAAAAGACATCGGAACGTACGACCACCAATAGTGAATCGTATCGGCCGGAGACATCGCCACCCGGGCGCGTACCGGAAGAAAGGGAACCTTCGCGATCGCTTTGTGGGTAAGGAAGCGAAGAGTTGTGCGCTTCTCTTCCACCGGCTTGCTCACAAAACGCGCGATTCGTTCCAGCAACATGTGTCCTACTTTTCGCCCGGCGAGAATTCACCTGCGGCAATCGCCTGGGCTACTTGCAGCTCCGCGGGAATATTCAGAATCCCCGCCCAGCGATCCTGGGAATGTGCCAGGGGAGGTGTGTCCACCACAAGCTGCGGAACAGCGTGCCACTTCTCCACCAGCTCACCGCCCGTCAAATTGTTGCCGGCATTGAACAACGAACACATCACGCTGTAAGTGCCGGGACGCAGCGGCAGGCTGGGCATTCGAAGCACCAGTTCATGAGTTCCGGCGCCAAGTTCCATGTTGTCGAAGCCCCAGCCAATCATGATCACATTCTCGTTGTCCACGATCATGGCGCCGAAGTGGCCCTGCCAGATGGGCTTCGATATTTGTAAATGGAAATGCAAGCTGACTTCGCCAAGGCCATCGCGTAGTACGTTGTTCTCGCCGCACACCGACCAATGGAGAAAATGCGCCTGTTGCCGGTCCCCGGCCAGGTCAGGCCGCAAAGTCGCCGTCTCGTACGCCGCAATCGTTTCACCTGCGGGTCCGGACTCCCGGATTTGCCCCGCGTCGATCCAGATCACCCGCTCGCAGAGCCGCCGAATCTGGTTCATCTGGTGGCTCACGAACACAATCGTTCGCCCGCTGCTGGAGACTTCCTGCATTTTGCCAAGGCACTTCTTCTGGAATTCGATGTCGCCCACCGCCAGCACCTCGTCCACCAGCAGAATCTCGGGTTCCAGGTGCGCGGCCACCGCGAAAGCCAGCCGCATCTGCATTCCCGTGCTGAAATGCTTCAGCGGCGTATCGAGAAAGCGCTCCACCTCGGAGAACGCCACGATCGCGTCAAATCTCGAGTTGATTTCGCTCTTCTTCATTCCCAGCACGGCGCCGCTCAGATAAACATTCTCGCGCCCCGTCAATTCCGGATGAAACCCGGTGCCCACCTCGAGCAAGCTCCCGACGCGCCCCTGAATGTCCGCAAATCCGGCAGTCGGCCGCGTAATGCGCGAAAGAAGCTTCAGCAGCGTGGTTTTCCCGGACCCGTTGCGTCCGATCAGCCCCACCACCTCGCCCTGGCGAATATCGAATGACACATCGCGCAACGCCCACAGAAAATCCGACGCGCTCCTGCGTCCGGCCCGCCGGAACGGAGCCGTCGCCACGCGCGCGAGAATGTCGCGCAAGGCGACGTAGCGCTCCCGCTCGCCCACTCGATAGCGCTTTCCCAGCCCCTCGGCATGAATTACGGCGTCGGCCATTTCTAAAATGACTCGCTCATCGGCATTCGTTCACA
>CAZRKW010000043.1:6415-21809 GCA_964600355.1 uncultured Acidobacteriaceae bacterium | reverse complement strand
CGGGGAATTGAAGCCGATACGCACGAGAACATCTGGTTTGGAGACGTGACCAACCACAGGCTCGGCAAGTTCGACACGAAAACCGAGAAAATCACCTACTACCGCGCTCCGACGCCCGATCTGGGCATTTACGGGCTGGTGATCGACAAGAAAACGGGATTGATCTGGGTTGCCGATTACGAGGGATCGAATGTCGACCGGTTCGATCCAGCCACGGGAAAATTCGTCGAATATCCGTTCCCGTCACGCACGCAGATGATCCGCTTTTTCGGGGAGGACCCGATGGGCCGGATCTGGTTCACCGACTTTACCAACGGCAGAATCGGCGTGCTGGAAACCGACGACATGAAGATCTCTGCCCAGCGCTGAAGAAAAATCGGAGATTGCCGCAGGAGGAACGATGTCGCCCCGTACGATTTATCTCGGGAGGCTGATTGGCCTCTATTGTGTCCTCCTAGCGCTGGCTATGGTTTCGCACAAGCAGGCGGCCGTGGAAACGATAATCGCGCTCATGCACGACGCGCCGGTCCTGTTGTTAGCTTCGATCGTGGCGATGGCCGCCGGGCTTGCGATCGTTCTGGGGCATAACGTGTGGTCGGGTGGAGCGCTCGCGGTGGTCGTCACGCTGGTCGGCTGGATCTCACTCATCAAGGGCCTGATCCTGCTGTTTCTGCCTCCTGCGGGCGCGCTTGCTTATTTCGAAGCTTTTCGCTACGCGCAATTCTTCTACGCGTACATGAGCGTCACACTGATCATCGGTATTTATCTGACGTTCTCGTCCTTCCGGTTTTCCAGATAGCTGGGATTTCCCCATGCAAGAGGAGTGTCAGGCGCCGGCGTCGAGGTTTGTTTCGGCGGAGGCGGCGTCGCGCCAGATGAAGGCTTCCAGGCGGCGGGCGAGGGATTCGGGGATTTCGGCGTCGAGGAGGACGTGGCCGTCGGAGATTGCGGAGTGCAGGACGCGTCCGCCGGCGTGGAGCAGGGACAGATTGCGGCCGTCGGAGAGGGGCAGGCGCAATTGGAGGCGCGTGATGGGGTCGATCGTCACGGCGGCGTCTATCTTGGCTAGCAATTCGTCCAGTCCTGCGCCGGTTACGGCCGAAGTGAAGACGGTTTGCTGGTGGCCGCCGTTGGATTTCTTCAGGATGGCGAGATCTTCGTCGCTGAGGCGGTCTGTCTTGTTGAGGACGTGCAGGCGCGGGCGATCTGCCACGCCGAGGTCTTTGAGCACCTTGAGGACTTCGGCATCCTGCTCGGCGTGAAAGGGGCTGGAGATGTCCGCGACTTGAAGGATGAGCGCGGCTTCCTGCACTTCTTCGAGAGTGGCGCGGAAGGCGGCGATCAAATCGGGAGGCAGATCGCGCACGAATCCCACGGTGTCGGAAAGCAGCACGCGGCGGCGCGAGGGCAGGCGGATGGCGCGGATGGTGGGGTCGAGCGTCGCAAACATTTTGGAAGATGTGAGAACGGCGGCGTGGGTGAGCGCGTTGAAGAGCGTGGACTTTCCGGCGTTGGTGTAACCCACGAGCGCGACCATTCCGAGCGGGACGGCCTGGCGCGCGCGGCGGCGGGTGGTGCGCTGGCGGCGCACTGTCTCGATGGCCTGCTGGATTTTGCGCACGCGGTCGCGGATGCGCCGGCGGTCGGTCTCGAGTTTCTGCTCGCCGGGTCCGCGGGTGCCGATACCGCCGCCGAGCCGGGAGAGTTCCTGTCCGCGGCCGGTGAGGCGGGGCAGCAGGTAATTCAACTGCGCGAGTTCCACCTGGAGCTGGCCTTCGCGGGTGCGCGCGTGTGTGGCGAAAATATCCAGGATGAGCTGGGTGCGGTCGATCACGCGGCAGTCCGTCCCTTTTTCCATGTTGCGAAGCTGGACGGGGGTGAGGTCATGGTCGACGATCACGAGCGGCACTTTTCGCGCATGCGCTTCGGCGCGGATTTCTTCGAGCTTGCCGCGGCCGACCAGTGTGGCGGGATCGAGCGCGTCGCGGACCTGCAGAAGCGTGCCGCCGATGGCGGCGCCCGCGCTGTACGCTAATTCTTCGAGCTCCGCGAGCGACTCGCGCGCTGCGACGGGAGGCTCGGGATTCCGTCCGCGGGAATGTTTCTTCAGGCTTACGCCTACCAACAAGACGCGCTCGCGCCGATCCAAAGGCTGCGAAGTCTTCATTCGAGTGGGGAGCTTGGCCGGGAGGTCGGTCGAGGGGATGCGTTCATGAACAAGCCTATTATACGCCGAATAACCACCTCGTGCGAATTAGCGGGGCGGCGGCTGGGCGGATATTGCAACGCGGGCTAGAGTTTCTTCCGGAGGTATTCGAAGACTACGTAGCCGATCAGACCGGAAACGACGGCGACATCGAAATTGGTCGAGGTAAAAATATCTTTGATGGCAAAAAGAAATGTTTTGCCGCCGCGATTCGCGCGAGTGAACTCGCCCATCAGGAGATTGGAATAGAACAGAAAGATGATGAAGCCGACCTCGATCATCGCTCGCCAAAATGGTGCCAGTTTGTGAGGTTTTCTCGAGTTGTCGGACATTCCGCCTGGTTTCACTTTCTCACTTCGACATGTAGGTCTTGCTGAAATTGTTTCGGGTGTTGGTTACGGTGTAGTGGCCGTCGGGCTTTACCGTTAGCTGAATCCAGTTGCCTTTGCAGTGCTCGGTGTCGTCGAGGCTGGCTATGAACTTTTCGTCGGCCTGGTAGCTCTTGTCGACTTTCAGGGCTAGGTGGCCCTGCCAGAGGTCTTCGAGGCCGGGGGATTTTTTGACGATTTCGAAGGTGGATTGATCGCCGCGGGTGGGGCCGTTGTTCATTACGGCGACCGTCGGGTGGAGCGCATAGACGAGTTGCGGAGAGCCGGAACGGTCTGTGCCGTGGTGGGTGGTCTGGTAGACGTCCACGTGACCGAGCATGTTTGTGGGGCAGGCCAGCAATTGTTCCTGGTACCAAGGAAAATCGCCCAGATCTACGAAGCGGAACTTGCCGTACTTCAGCAGAATGCCGACGCTCGCGCCATTCTCCGGATCGTGATCGGGGGGCTTTAGCGGGGCATTCTTGCACAGGGCTTCGTTGGGGCCGCCGCCGTTGATGGGCTTGGTGATGGTTTCACCGGCCGCGGAGACGACGGTGATGTTGACGCCCTTGAGCGGAAGGTTATCGCCCGGATGCATGGTGGTGCGGTGGTCATCGGCGGCGGCTTTATAGGCGTTCCAACCCTTCATCATATTGGGCTTTTCGGTCTCGAGAGTGAGGTCACCGTGGTCCAGGAAATGGTCGATCTGGATCATTTTCGAAAGGGCCGGGAGTCCGCCGACGTGATCGCCGTGGTAGTGCGTGATGAGGACGTAATCGAGCTTCTTGAGGTGGGCGACTTTGGTCGCCATGTCGTAGATGCGCTGGACTTCCTCCTGAACGGGAATACCGGTGTCGACGAGCAGGGATTCGCCGGACGGCGCCACGATGAGCGTGGAGGCGCCGCCTTCCATATCGATCCAGTAAATGTTGAGGTCCTTCGACGCCCCTGCTGGTTTGGCCGCTGGTTTAGGTGCTGGGCCGGCCGAAAGGGAACTACAGAGCAGAAGGGCCGCCGCTAACGCACATACGTTTTTCATCACCGCCATAATCGCCTCCACAAATCGCTATCGATTGCTATTCCAAGCTGGATTGAGCGCGTCGAATATACGCCAAAAAGCGCGTGGAGCATATGGGTGGATGAGCCGCCCGAGAGCGTTTGGGAGGTCTTCCGGCCCGGGGCAGGAGACGCGTTTCAGCATTGCTTAGGCGAGAGGTGATATCGTAGGCTGTAGCGGGTTTGGTAGCCCGTTTCCCCGAGGCGGCACCCCGCAGGGTGCATAGCCCCTATCGAGCGCGGTCCGTTCCGAAAAGAAGGGAATGAAATGCGATTCGAGATGTGGTCTTGGGTGTCGCAAACAGGGGAGTCCGAAGGATTGCGGCGCGGAACGATTGGCCTGCTGAAAGCGCAGCGTTGAACACCCTTTTCCCAACCGGAGAACAGCCCGAATCGAGAATCCCGCGGATTCTCGGCTATGGATTGGCGATCGTCTGCCTGGCGTGGGTGCTGCGCGACTTCCACGTGGTGCAGGCGATGCACCAGTTATCGAACGTGGACTGGAAATGGGTGCTGCTGGGCATGTGCTTCGACGTGCTGAGCTACGGCGTTCAGGCGCTGCGCTGGGAATGCCTGCTGAGGCCGTTCGGGAAGGTACGGCTGACGCGGACGATCCGGGCGGTGTTTGCGGGGCTGTTCGCGAACCTGGTGTTTCCGCTGAGGCCGGGTGAGTTCCTGCGCAGCTACCTGCTTTCGACGTCAGAAAACATTTCGCTGGGGCGGGTGCTGGGGTCGCTGGGGGTCGAAAGGCTGATCGACCTGGTGATCGCGACGGCATCGCTGGCGATCGCTTCGTTGTTCGTGGACCTGCCGAGGCGCTTCAACCGCATCGCTGACATACTGGGGGTGGTAACGTTGGTGGTGCTGGCGGTCATCGTGGCGATGATTTTTTATATCGAGATGAAACTGGGCGACGAGCCGCCGCCGGACCAGGCGCCCAGGGGATTCGGGGCGAAGGTGATGGGGGCGCTGTCGGTGCTGCACGCGATCGGGACGGCGCCGAGCTTTTATCCGGCATTGCTTACGTCACTGCTGATGCCTTTCTGCCAGGTGCTGGGGTTGTGGGCGATGATGCATTCGTTCGGCCTGCAACTTCCGTTTCTGGCGGCGCTGGTGGTGCTGCTGGTGATCAACCTGGGGGTTTCGCTGCCGAACGCGCCGGCGAATGTGGGTTCCTACCAGTTTTTCTGCGTGCTGGGACTGAGCGTGTTCGAGGTGGAAAAAACCACGGCGACGGCGTTTTCCATTTTTGCGTTTCTCGCGCTGACGTTCCCGTTCGTGTTTCTGGGCTTTGCGGCGCTGGTGAGGAGCGGGCTTTCGATGCGGTCGATGCGGGAAAAAGTGGGCCGCGCGCCGGGGCGGCCGCAGAAGTCGGCGATGCAGACCTGAGTGGCGCACCGTTTCGTTCGCGGTTTTGAAGACAAGCCTACCATTTTGAAACCTCCGTTGATTTGCTTTTGAGGGCGGGAAAGTCGCCGGTATATAGTGTAGGTTTGGGCTATAGCAGCGGGCTGGCGGACGGTTTTTCCGAAGCTATCTGTAGCGCTAAGGGCAAGTCAAATCCCATGTCCCAGGACGCCAACAAACACCTCGAGCGGGCGCGACGAAGTCTGGAGAAGAATAAGTTGCGCGAGGCGGTTTCGGAGTATCAAGCCGCGCTCGAAGAAGTGCCTGCGCACCCGGAAGCGCTGCAGGCGCTTGCGGATATCTATACGCGGCTGAATGAGCCGGCCATGGCCGCGCAATATTACGGGGCGCAGTTCGACCGGCTGATCGAGACGGGTGACGCCGCGAAGGCGTCCGCGATTTTCCTGCGTTTTCTCCGCCCTTTTCCGCAGCCGCCGGACCGGCTGATGCGCTACGCGACGCTGCTGCAAAAGCAGAATCGCATCTCGGAGGCCATCGAGCAGTTCGGGGCGGCGGTCGATCTGTTTCACCAGCACCGGCGGGATATCGAAGCGCTGGCCTGTTGCGAGAGCATCGCGTTCCTGGACCCTGAGAATCCCGACCGGCACGCCACGCTCGGCGATCTCGCCGAAGAGTTGCGCCACGCCGACCTGGCCACGCGCAGTTTTCTGCGCGCGGGGCAGCTTACCCTCGCCTCCGGAGGACTCGATCTGGCGCTCGAATATTTCGGGCGCGCCCATAAGATATCCCCGGAAGACAGGAGCTCTGCGCTCCTTTTCGCGGAGGCCATGCTACGCAAGGGTGACGCGGAGGGAGCCGTCGCGCTGCTCGAACCCCTTCCGCCGGGCGAAGGCGACATGGCATTCCTGGCCCTTTTCGGGGAAGCGCTTCTGCGGACCGAGAGGCTCGACCGGGCCCAGGAGATTTTCGAGGCTTACTACAAGAAGAAGCCCGACGGCTTCGGGAAGCTGTTTGAGGTCGCAGGTGGGTACATCAAGGGCGGGGAAGATCAAAAAGCGGTGGCGCTGCTGCGGCATCTGAAAGACCTGATGCGGGCGGCACGAAAAGAAGGGGAACTGTCGGTGCAGTTGGACAAGCTGGCCGCCGCTTATTCCGCGTCAATCCCGCTGGCCGAGACCGTGGCGAGCATCTACGAGGAATTGAACCGGGAAGCGAAGTATTTTGACGCGCTGATGCGGCTCTTCGACCTGTACCTTGCGGCGGAGCAAATGAAGGAGGCCTGCACAGCGCTCGACCGGCTGGTGGACATCGACCCGTACGATTACCGGAACCAGGAGCGCATCTCGAAGCTCGAAGGAAAGGTGGACCCTTCTTTCCTGCAGAACATTCTGGCGCGCGCGGCGAAGGCTGCCACCGTGTCTACGCGGACGGATGGTTTTTCCGGGGCGGGATCGGGAGAGGCTGCCGCGCCGGCTACCGAAGAGTCGCGAGCGCAGCAGGCGCTCGAAGACCTGATCGTGCAGGTGGAAATTTTCCTGCAATATTCGCTGCAGGCCAAGGCGCTCGAACGCCTCGAGCGGCTGGCGCACCTGTTCCCCGGCGAAGAGGAACGAAACGAGCGGCTGCGGGCGCTCTATGAACGCGCCAACTGGTGGCCGAAGGGCGCGCCTGTGAAAGCAGCACCCGCGCCGGTTGCGTCGAGTACCGTTGCGGCGCCACATATTGAGGATACGCCTCCGGCTCCGCCTGCCGCCTCGGTTGTGGCTGGTCCCACGGCGGAAGAGACGAATCGCGATCTGGCCGCCATCGCGGAAATCAACCGGCTGATGCACCGGCAGGCGACGCCGCGGGAAGTGCTCGCGACGACAGCCGCGCAGATCGGCAAGCATTTGGGAGTGACGCGGTGCCTGGTGGCCGTGGGCGGTACGGCCGAAGCAGCGCAGTTGGTGGCCGAGTATTTCGCTCCGGGCGTGGCGGCAGCGGGACCGCCGAAGATTTCGTCGATTGTGGGACTGGTGGCGCAGGCTGCTCCCGATGCGATGGGCGCGGTGCCGCTGGATGCGGCGGCGGTTCCGGGGATTCGAGAGCTGGGGTTGGAATCGGCGCTGGGCGTGGTGCTCACAGATAAGGACGCGCAGGTTTCGAGCGGCGCGCTGCTGGTGGGCGACGCTTTGCCACGAAGGTGGAGGCCGAACGACAGTTTTTTTCTGCAGGCCGTGGGCGACCAGCTGGTGCTGGCGGTGAGCCACACGCGGCTGCGGTCGCTGGTGCGCACGCTGGCTGTGGCGGACGAGAAGACCGGATTGCTCGGCCGGGGCGCCTACATCGACTGCCTTGTATCGGAGACGAACCGGGCGCGGGCGCACAATTCTCCGCTCTCGTTGATCATTCTGGAGGTGGACAACGGGGCCGAGCTTTTGAGGTTGCACGGCGATACCGCGGTGGATTCGTATATGGAGGAACTGGCGCGGGCGCTTTGTTCGTCGATCCGGCAGACGGATGTGGCGGTCAAGTACACGGCGTGGTCGCTCGTGTTTATTCTGCCGGATACTTCGGTAGAGAATGCGCGGATGCTGAGCGAGAAGCTCCGGCAGATCGCTGCGAAAATCCAGCCGCCATGGGGAGCCCCGGAATTGACGATCAGCGCGGTGGTGGCGCAGTCTTCTTCGCGGCCGACGGACGATAATGAAGATCGCGTGACCGAGTGGATCAACCGCGCGGAGTTCGGGCTGGAAGAGGCGCGGCAGCAGGGCGGAAACGTGGTGATGGCGCTGGCCACGCCCTGACGAGGATGGCGATGGGATACGAGAATCTGCTGTTCGATGTAAAAGACCAGATTGCGCGCATCACGTTCAACCGACCGAACGTTCTAAACGCGCTGAACCTCCAGACACTTGACGAGCTGGGCGAATGCCTGGAAAGCGTGCGGCGCGACGATGCGATCCGTGTGCTGATCCTGACGGGCGCGGGCGAAAAGGCGTTCGTGGCGGGAGCGGACATCAACGAGCTGGCGCGGCAAACGCCGCTCGAAGGAAAAGACACGGCGCTGCGCGGGCAGGGCGTTTTCGGGCGGCTGGAGAAGCTCGGAAAACCGTCAATCGCCGCGATCAACGGATTCGCGCTGGGCGGGGGATGCGAACTGGCGTTGGCGTGTACCATGAGGATCGCTAGCCGCAATGCGAAGCTGGGCCAGCCGGAGGTGAAGCTGGGGGTTCTCCCCGGATACGGAGGCTCGCAGCGGCTGGCGCGATTGTGCGGGAAGGGAATCGCGCAGGAATTGATTTTGACCGGGGATATGATCAGCGCAGAGGAGGCCTTTCGCATTGGGCTGGTGAATCACGTGACCGAGGCGGCGGATCTGCTGCCGACGGCCGAGTCCATCGCGCGGAAGATCATCGCCAACGCGCCGCTCGCCGTGAAATACTCGATGGAAGCGATCGAGAAAGGGATGGAGATGCCGCAGGAAGAGGGGCTATTTCTGGAAGCGACGCTTTTCGGGCTGTGCTGTGCAACCGAGGACATGCGCGAGGGAACGCGTGCGTTTCTTGAAAAGCGGCCGGCGAAGTTTCAGGGGCGATAACGGATGCCAGAGAACGGAAAGCCTGCCACAGTGCGGGGCGGATGGAATGCGGCGGGATTGCATTTTGGAATTGTGGTCAGCGAATTCAACAGCTTCATTACCGACCGGCTGCTTGCGGGAGCGCTCGATGCCTTGTCCCGGGCGGGAGCGGAAGACAAGCAGATCGAAATTATCCGCGTGCCCGGGTCGCTCGAAATACCCATTGCGGCGAAAAAACTGGCGGGCACGGGACGGTGCGATTCGATTATCTGCATCGGCTGTGTGCTGCGCGGGGAAACGTCGCATTACGATTACGTGGCCGGGGAAACCTCGCGGGGGATTCAGCTGGCGCAGCTCGATTCGGGCGTGCCGATGATGTTCTGCGTGCTCACCTGCGACACTCTCGAACAGGCCATCGACCGCGCGGGGCTGAAGGGCGGGAATAAGGGTTTCGAGGCGGGCATGGGCGCCGTGGAGATGGCGCAGCTTTCTCGAAAGCTGGCCGCGAAACCCGGCGGCGCTGCGCGGAAGACCCGGCGCCGATGACACTCCGGCGGAAGTCGCGCGAGTTTGCGTTGCAGATGCTGTTCGAGTGGGACATGACGCGCCAGGCGACCTCCCGGGTGGAGGAATTCTTCTGGAAGTCGGCGCATGCGGCCGAGGAAACTCGAAGATTCGCCAACCAGTTGTTCGAGGGAGCCGTGGCGCAGTCCGATGCGAACGACCAGCTGGTGGGGAAGCTGTCGGAAAACTGGCGGCTCGACCGGCTGGCGGCGGTGGACCGCAACATCCTGCGGCTGGCGATTTACGAACTCCGCTCGGGTACGGCGCCGGCGAAAGTGGTGATCGACGAGGCGCTCGAACTCGCCAAGAAATTTTCCTCAGAAGACGCTTCCGCTTTCCTCAACGGCGTTCTCGACGCCGCCTACAAAAGCCTCGAACCTCAAGCCTGATTTAGATAGATCGCGTTTCCTACAACCGGCAAAGAAAAGGAAGGGCGGGGAGTGGATGTTGTGCATCCTCTCCCCTGTTTCGGGGATGTTACAAGGGGACACGAGCGGATTTTTCGGGGCCGTTACGAGGAAATCAGGTGTTCGCTCCTGCGCGCCCTAGGCGCGCCTGACCAGCCCTCCCAAGAGGGCCACCAGGAACAGAACAAGAAAAACGAAGAACAGAAGTTTTGCGATTCCTGCGGCGGCGACATCGATGCCACCGAAACCGAAAACCGCGGCGATAATCGCGATTACGAAAAAAGCTAGCGCCCATCGAAGCATTGGAGCCCTCCGTCGAAATCGCCTTACACCGGCTGTTTCGATGGCCGCAGTCTGCGTCATCGAGCTCCGCTGAACAATACATAGTCCCGCGTATTTTCGGGGGAAGGGGCACCTAGCAGGGAGGCCAGGGAGGCGTCTGCCCGCATCACACCTGAATTCCGAAGGTTAGGGACAAAAAGGGTGCGATTGAACGAGTACAGCAAGCTACCGGGGAACGTACAGAATGCCTTGGATAGACCGCGGTGAAGGCATGACTTACCTTGCTGGCAGCACCGAGGGAGCAGATTGATTTTTCGTAGATTCGTTCATCGTTTCGTTCATCGTTTGGTTCATCCGGCACCCGCCCCGCTGTTCCCGTTGAAAGTCCACCATCATAAACGGGGCGGGTGTCAGCTATACCCGCAAAGGAATGATGATGCCGAAATTCAGCGCGGATCCTGAAGTAGGCGCCGCTCAAGATTCGCAACCGATTGACGTCGCGCTTGGGGACGGGGTGTGAGACTGGACGGCGAGACCCGTCTTCGCTTTTCTCGTGTGCCGGGCCTTGAAAAAGCTTCCGAAGTCTTTCGGTTCTACCGTTGAGAAAGCTCCGGATCGCGCGACGGCGGTGACTCCACTGTCCCTCTAAGTGCATCTCTTATAATGCACTTGATATTCGGACTAATGGTGCGCTTGAATGTGGTTATAAAACTGCATTGCTTCTGATGGCGGTCGCGGCAAAAGCACGGGAGGCAGTAATGAAGACACTACGGATTTTGATCGCCGACGACCATGATCTGCTGCGCAGGGGCCTGAAGGCGCTCCTGGAGTCGCGTCCCGGTTGGACTGTCTGCGCGGAGGCACATACCGGGCGAGAAGCGGTGACGAAAGCCGAGGAGCTGAAGCCCGACATCGTCGTGCTGGATATCACCATGCCGGAACTGAATGGGGTGGAGGCCGCGCGGCGGATTCTTAAGGCTTCGCCTAATACCGAGATCCTCGTGCTATCGGTGCACTATTCCGACCAACTCATCCGCGACATTCTGGATGCGGGGGTGCGCGGATACATCGTGAAATCGGATTCGGACCGCGATCTGATCGTGGCGGTGGAGGCCCTTTCCAATCACAAGCCGTTTTTCACTCCGCGCGCCACGGAACTTATCCTCACGAACTTCAACAGCCCGGCCGGGACGGGGCCGGATCTTTCCGGGCCAATCGGCGACCGGCTCACATCCCGCGAGCGGGAGATCGTGCAGTTGCTGTCCGAAGGGAAGAGCAGCAAGGAAGTGGCGTCGGTGCTCAGCATCAGTGTGAAAACGGCGGAAACGCACCGCGCGAACATCATGCGGAAGCTGGAGATCCATTCGGTGAGCGAGCTTGTGCGCTACGCCGTGCGGAATCAGATCATCGAGCCGTAACGGCCGACGTGGGCGGCCAGCGATATCGGTACAGCAATCCCCCGAGCCCTTGTAAGTAATTTGGCGTATTTCGCGGAAGCCCCGGCCTTGCGGATAATCTGAGCGCGGAACCGTAGTATCCGCGACGAATAGGAGAAGAAGCGGAGGCGGGTGTCTTGGGAGAAAACCAAGCGCGAGGGCTGGGCCGATTCTCTCTTCTTCTCCTTTTTAGTTTTTGACCTCGTTTCCTTCGACTGACTTACTGACTGTTCCTCCTTTCGGCAATCCACTGAATTCGTTTCGGCATTAGGCGGTAGGTACAGCATTGCAGGCGCACCCTTGAAGATTCCGTCGGCGACATACCGGATACAGTTCAATCGGAGCTTCCGCCTTGCGGACGCCCGGAATCTGCTCCCGTATCTTCAGCAGCTGGGAATCTCGCATTTGTACTCGTCGCCGCAGTATCAGGCGCGCTCGGGAAGTACGCACGGATATGACGTGGCCGATCCCACGCACGTGAACCGGGAACTCGGGACCGAAGAGGAATTTGGCCGGATCGCCGGCGAGCTTCGGGAGCGCGGAATGGGTTTGCTGCTCGATATCGTCCCGAACCACATGGCGGCGAGCCCGGAAAATCCCTGGTGGATGGATGTTCTGGAGTTTGGGCGGGAATCGGCGTACGCCTCGTTTTTCGATATCGATTGGGGAGCTGCGGGCGCGAAGTCTCCGGAGTTGCAGAGCGGCAGGGTGGTGATTCCCAACCTCACCGATTTCTACGAGAAGGTGCTGGCGAACCAGGGGATTGCTCTCAAGTTGGACGAGAAGGGATTTTACGCGGAGGCGGAGGGTAGCCGTTATCCGATTAACCCTGGGACTTACGGCGCCATTCTCGGACCGTGTCTAGAGCGGCTGGGAGGAGCCCGCGAGGCGGAGCAGCAGGTGCGGCAGCTATCGTTGGCTTTTGATCGGGGTGAGGCTGCGGCGGACGACTACGGCGAAAGCGTTGCACGCGGGAAAGGCGATTTGTGGAAGGCTTACGAATCGGATGGGGCGATTCGAGAGGCAATCGACGAGACGCTGCAAGCGTTGAATGGCACGAAAGGCGAGGCGGCATCTTTTGACCGGCTGGATGCGCTGCTTTCGGCGCAAGCGTACCGGCTGGCGTACTGGCGGAATGCGGGGGAAGAGGTCAACTACCGCAGGTTCTTCGGGCTGAACGAGCTGGTGGCCGTGCGGATCGAGGATCCGGAAGTGTTTGCAGCGCGACACGCCCGGACCATCGAATGGGTGGAGCAGGGCAAGGTGGATGGATTGCGCGTCGATCACATTGACGGGTTGCGCGATCCGCTGGAATACCTGCAACGGTTGCAGCGAATCGGAACGCCTGCCGGTCGTTACGATGATGGCGCGCTGAATAGTGTGCTGGACAGTACGCTGAACGGGGCGCTGAACATCTACACGATCGTCGAGAAGATTACGTCGGGTAGCGAAACCCTGCCGCCGGAGTGGCCTACAGCCGGAACGACCGGCTACGACTACCTGAATGCGGTGAATACGCTGTTCATCGACGCGGCCGGGTCGCGCGAGCTCGAATCGATTTATCGCGGGTTCACCGGGATTCGTTCGTCGTTTACCGAAACCTGGTACGTGCGAAAGAAGCTGGTGATGGAGGATTTGTTCGCCTCCGACGTTCGGATGCTTTCTTGGCGGCTGGCGCGACTGGCAGCGCTCGACCGGCTGGGGCGCGACGTCCCGATGAGGGAACTCGTGCGGGGACTGAAGGAAATCACCGCTTGCCTGCCGCTTTACCGGACGTATTGCCGCGACCTGACGCTGTCGCAGGCGGACCGGGCGTACCTGGTGCGCGCTTTCCTGATTGCTCGCGATCGCGCTCCGGCCGCCGTGGTCTCCGATGAGGGTTTTGAATTCCTGAGGCGGGCGTTCCTGCTGGCGCCGCCTGCCGGATTGGAAAAACACAAGGAGCAGTGGCTCGATTTCGTGCTGCGGTGGCAGCAGTTTACCGGCGCGGTGATGGCGAAGGGGCTCGAGGACACGGCGTTTTTCGTGCATCACGGACTGATCTCGCTGAACGAGGTGGGCTGCAATCCGCTGCGCAAGGAAATCCGGTTCGGCGTGGCGGCTTTTCATCAGCACAACAGGAAAACGTTTCGCGAGCACCCGTTTACCCTGAATGCGACTTCGACGCACGACACGAAGTGGAGCGAAGACGTTCGCGCGCGCATCAATGTGCTCTCGGAAATACCCGGGGAGTGGAAAGCGCGGCTCGCGCGCTGGAACGAGTTGAATCAGTCGAAGCGAACGATGATGGACGGGCGCGTGGTTCCAAATCCCAACGAAGAGGTGCTGGTCTACCAGTCGATGCTGGGGATATGGCCGCTGGAGGCGCCGCGGTCGGAAGAGGAGCGCTCGCAGCTTCGAGAACGAATCGAAACTTTCATGCTGAAGGCGGCGCGGGAGGCCAAGACGCATTCGAGCTGGGTGTCGCCGAACGAGGCCTACGAGAGCGCTTTGCGGAGGTTCATCGCGGCCGTTTGCGACTGCTCCGTGGAGAACGAATTTCTTCGTGACTTCCTGGAATTTGGCGAAAGGATCGCGCCTTACGGGGCATGCAACGCCTTGGCCCAGGTGCTGCTGAAGATTACATCGCCCGGAGTGCCGGATTTTTTTCAGGGCAACGAACTGTGGAATTTCCGGCTGACCGACCCTGACAACAGGGGCGACGTGGATTTCGAGAAGCGCCGAAAGATCTCCGATAATTTGGATGCCTCCTCCGATCCGGCCAGGCTGGTGGAGAATTGGCGCGATGGCTCATTGAAAATGTTCCTGACTCGGCAGGCGCTGCGGTTCCGCCGCGCGAATCACGATTTATTCCAGAAAGGCGACTACCTTGCGCTGGAAGCGGAGGGCGAGCGCCGCGAGTCGGCGTGCGGGTATGCGAGGAGGCTCGGGAACAGCTGGGTTTTGACTGTGGTGCCGCGTTTGGCGACGAGGCTTACCGCGGATGGCGGATTCCCTCTTGGGGAATCGGCGTGGGGCACTAGCGCAGTGGTCCTGCCTGCCGGGGCTCCGGCGCGTTGGAAGAACATTTTTACGGGTGCGACTGTGTCGGGTTCCGGCGCGCGGAAAAAAAGGCTCCTTCTCAGCGACATTTTCTCCGAATTACCGTTTGTGTTGCTGGCACCGCAGGCGTAGCGACCAGCCCCACCACAATCGACAGACCGTTTCCCCTCAATGGTACAATCGGAGATCAAGCCAACCGATAATAGAGCGGATAACACGGGGTGGCTTTGGGCTGCCTGTGAGATTGGCGCGGCAGGCGAGAGGGCACCAGAGGGCATGGAATCGGAGCGCGAAAAGCGGCTGAAGTCGGCGCGGCGGCTGGTGATCAAGGTGGGCACGACCACCGTCACCGGAGCGGACGGTGAAGTGTCTGCCGAACGCGTGGGCCCGATCGTGCAATCGATCGCGAAATTGATGCAGGAGGGCCGGCAAGTGGTGCTGGTCTCGTCCGGCGCGGTGGGACTGGGCCGGGGCTGGCTTGGGTTGCACCCTTCGCGTCTGAACGACATGGTGACCATGCAGGCGTGCGCAGCCGTGGGGCAGAGTCTGCTGATGGACGCGTATCGCGATTTGTTTTCCACTTCGAAGATCAAAATCGCGCAGGTGCTGCTCACCGAAGAAGACTTTACGAACTGGCATCGCTATTCGAACCTGCGGCGCACGATGGAAAAGCTGCTGGGCTTTGGCGTGCTGCCTATCGTGAACGAAAACGACACGGTGTCCACGGCGGAACTTGAGCCGGTCAGCAAGGGAGCGCGGACGCCGGTGTTCAGCGACAACGACCGGCTGGCTGCGCTAGTGATGAGCGGACTCGAGGCGGATGCGCTGGTGCTTTTGACCAACGTGGACGGGCTGCTGCGGGAGTCGCCGCGCGAGACGACCCGCCCGGATGCGGCGCGTTCGACGAATGGTCACGCGCAAGAGGTGATATCGCTGGTGGAAGAGGTGACGCCGGAGCTGAAGGCACTGGCGGCCGGTCCCTCGGCGAGCGGGCGCGGCGGGATGCGCACGAAGCTCGAAGCGGCCGAAATCGCGATGAACTGCGGCGGCACGGCGGTGATCGCGAACGGCGGCGGGAACACCATCGAGCGGATTTTCGCGGGAGA
>CAZRKW010000043.1:0-6315 GCA_964600355.1 uncultured Acidobacteriaceae bacterium | reverse complement strand
CCGCCAGGATTCTTGCCGCCAACGAAATCGATTGCCGCGCCGCCGAAGCGGCTGTGGCGGCGGGCTCGATGTCGTCCGCAATGTTTGCGCGGCTGCGCACGAACGAACGCGGCGTGGCGCAGATGGCGAAACAAGTTCGCGAGGTGGCGGGACTTCCCGACCCGCTCGGGCGCCGGCTCTCGGCGACCGAACTTGACGACGGCTTGGAGCTTTACAAAGAGACTTGCCCACTGGGCGTGATCGGCATCGTGTTCGAGGCGCGTCCCGAGGTGGTGCCGCAGGTGGCTTCGCTCGCCCTGAAATCCGGGAATGCTTTGATTCTGAAGGGAGGGTCGGAAGCGCTGCACTCGAACGAAGAGCTGGTGGAAATCTGGCGCGATTGCCTGGCGCAATTTCCCGCCGTGCCGGTGGACGCCGTGAATCTGCTGCAGACGCGCGCGGATGTGCTGGAACTGCTCGCGCTCGATCACGATGTGGACCTGATCATCCCGCGGGGGTCGCGGTCCCTGGTGGAGTTTGTCGGCCGGAACAGCCGCATTCCGGTTCTGGGGCATGGCGAGGGGATCTGTCACGTGTACGTGGACCGCGCCGCAGACATAAAAAAAACGCTCGACGTCACCTACGACGCCAAGGTGCAGGGACCTGCCATCTGCAACGCGGCGGAAACGCTGTTGATCCATGAAGGGATCGCACGGCAATTCCTGCCGCAGATTGTGAGCAAGCTGAAGAAGGCGGGTGTGGAAATTCGCGGTTGCACGAAGACGCTGGCGCTGCTGCCGGGCGAAGGAATTATTCCCGCCACCGAGCAGGACTGGTCGACGGAGTATTCCGACCTTATCCTTTCGATCCGGATCGTCGCGAGCCTCGACGAAGCCATCGATCACATCAACCGGTACGGCTCCCGGCACACCGAGGCGATTCTTACCGAAGATGCCGCAGCGGCCGCGAAGTTCATGAACGAAGTGGATGCGGCGGGCGTGTATCAGAATGCGTCGACGCGGTTTGCGGACGGCTACCGGTATGGCTTTGGCGCGGAGCTGGGAGTAAGCAACAGCAAGCTGCACGCGCGCGGCCCGATGGGGCTTGAGGGACTGACGAGCTACAAGTTCAAGCTGTTTGGCAACGGCCACACTGTCGCGGAGTACGTGAAGGGCGAGAAGAAGTTCACCCACAAGCCGATCACGTAACGCGGACGCCTTACGTCACGAGTGTTGCGAGGCGGGCGACGCGACTGGCGCGACGCTCGCACGCTTCCGCGAATACCCCGCATATCCCATCGCATATCCGATCAAGCCGATCGCTGAGAGAACCGAGATCGCGTCGCCGGCCGTGCGGTCCCACGTGCGGCGAAATCGAACCTCCACATGGTGGTTTCCCGGGGGCAGGGGTAGGAGCATCTCGGCAGTCATGGGCGCCGATCCCGGCTGCACGTTTCTGCCGTCCACGGTTATTTCCCACGCTGGATAATTCACGAGCCGCAGCGCCAGGGTGACCGGAGTCGCGGCGGACTCGGAGAATCGTCTGAGCTCGCTGGTCCATTGCTGGATGGCAATCTGTGCTTTGGCCGCAGCGGCGATTTTGCCGGTCGAAGAATCCATTTCAGCTACGGGGGGCGTCGGCGGCACATCGGGGATGTCTTCGGCGTCCGGAGTGGCTTCAGGTAGTTGGTAGCGATCGCTGCCAACGGGCGCGTATTCGTCCGTGCCCTCGTAACCGTGGCCTGTGGCGATTTCGCCTGCGAGAAAGGGGACATCGCCATCGTCCCACCAGGTATCTTTGGCGATCAGGCAGCCGGTGGCGGCAATCGCGGCGAGAACCACGGCCAGCGCAAGCGCCGCTACCCACCGGTCGCGCAGCAAGCCAATCGCCGCAGCGATAAAAAATGCGAACACGACTGCCAGCGGCTCGAGCCACCTCCACGGAAATTGCATGAACGCGAGCTTGGGCAGATAACGCCAGAGCGGCGCGCTGGGGCGGAACATCAGGAAGGATGAAGCGACCGCGAGCGAGAGCAGCGCCCACCAGGCCTCGGCGAGGTCGCGGCGGCGCCGCGCGACAAAGACGGAGGCCTCGCCGATGAAGAGCATCATCCCCAGCGCAATGCCGGATATCTTCCAGTTGAAAACGAGAAATTCGGGGTCGTTGGAGTTGGTGAAGATGAAATTGCGCTCGGGGCGAAGATTGGCGGTGACCGCTTGCGAAATCTGCACCCAGTGCTGCTCCCGGATCGCGGGAAGGATGTAGAAGGCGGCGAGGCCGAAGCCCGCAGCCATAGCCGCGCCGCCCGCAATCAAAGGCAGCGGGCTGCGCTTTACTACGGAAAGGACGAGGAGAAGAAGCGCCAGCGAGTACGTGGCGATCACGGCTTCGGGCGCATTGCATAACCAAATGGCCGCGAACACGATTGCCAGTGAAGCGAAGCGACCGGATTCTCTGCGGACGATCCCGAGCGTCGACCACAGCAGCAGCGGAAAAAAGGCTGCGGCCAGGAGCTCTGCAAAATCGCTGCGGTAATAAACTATTGCGAGATTGTAAGGATTGACCGCAAACAGAACCGCGGCGGCAGCAGCCTGCGGGCCCGGCAGCCATTCGCGGGCAAGCTTCCACATCGACATTCCCGCAACGATCAGCGCGAGCCAGATGTAGGCGCCCGGAACGGCAGGCCATGGCAGCACGGAGCCGAGCGCGGCGCCGATCAGCCACGAAGCGGGAGGATAAAAGATGAAGCGAGGTTCGCCGAAGCCCCAATTGGCCCATTCCGCCCAGCGCGGAAAGAGGGTCCCTTCGCGCCACTGGCCCGCAACGTCCATCCAGGACGCAAGATGAAACTGTATATCGTGGCCAGAGGCGTTGCTGATTACCACCAAGGGAGTAACGACGGCGGTTGCGGCCAGCGCGACGAACAGCAGAGTGACAGCCCACGAGAATGGCGCACGCGTCGCTGGTGCAGGCGTATCCGGCGGAGCTTCCGCGGGAACGGTCAAGGCAGGGCTTCCATCGGCGAGGGCATGGATAAGGATACAGAATGCCGCGGGTGATGCGCCAGTGGTGCGCGATGGTGCGCTGGATTGTGAATCTGCGGATTTGGACTAAGAAAGGCAGATGAATGCGGCGGGACATTCCGATGAATATATTGATGACGCCTTGTCACTTACGGAGGTTTGCCGCTAAAGTGCTTGGACGACGAGTCGAATGTTGAATCAGGCGGGTCTGCGCCACCCCTATGGCGGCGGTGGGCGCGATTAGAAAGGCCTCAGGATGACGATTGAGGATCAGAGACTCAAGGCCAGCGCGGAACGCGAGGTCCATTGGAAGCGCTGGGGACCGTACCTTTCGGAGCGCCAGTGGGGCACGGTGCGCGAGGATTACAGCGCCAACGGCGACGTGTGGAATTATTTTCCGCACGACCACGCGCGATCGCGCGCCTACCGATGGGGCGAAGACGGCATCGGCGGAATCTGCGACCGCCACCAGCACATCTGTTTCGCCCTCGCGATGTGGAACGACAAGGACACCATCCTGAAGGAGCGTCTCTTCGGTCTCACGAATCCCGAGGGAAATCACGGCGAGGATGTGAAGGAGTATTACTACTACCTCGACGCGACGCCGACGAGTTCGTACCTGAAATTCCTCTACAAGTATCCGCACGCTGCGTTTCCCTATTCCCAACTCGTCGACGAGAACAAGAGACGCACGCGTCTCGATCCTGAATACGAGTTGATCGACACCGGAGTTTTCAACGAAAGCCGCTATTTCGATGTGTTTGTGGAATACGCGAAGTTCTCCTGCGAAGACATCGCGATCCGGATTACGGCGTGGAACCGGGGGCCCGAGCCGGCAACGCTGCACCTTCTGCCGACGCTGTGGTTTCGCAACCGCTGGGACTGGGGCGATCCCTACGACATGCCGCAAGCCTTCCGCATCGAAGGCCCCGCTGGCGCGGCGATGGTGGGGGCGACCGACTATCGCTACGGGAAGCGCTGGCTGCTGTTCGAAGGTTCGCCCGAGCTGCTTTTCACCGAGAATAAGACGAATGCCGAGCGCCTCTACGGGACGCCGAACCCCGCACCGTACGTAAAGGATTCGTTTCATCGCTACGTTGTGAACGGCGAGCGCGATGCGGTGAATCCGGCGCTCAAAGGGACCAAGGCGGCGGCGCACTTTGTGGCGCAAGTGGCTCCCGGGCAGAGTTGGACGCTGCGATGCAGGTTTACGGATCAGAATCCCGCGGACGGCAAGCAGGCTTCGGCGAAAACATTCTTCGGCGCGGATTTCGAAGACGTCTTCGCGAAGCGTCTGCAGGAAGCCGACGAATTTTACGCGGTGCGCGCCGGCGAAGGGGTGACCGAGGATGCGCGCCTGGTGCAGAGGCAGGCGTTCGCGGGACTGCTCTGGGGCAAGCAGAGCTATCACTACGACGTGCAGCGCTGGCTCGATGGCGATTCCACGCAGCCGAAGCCCGATCCGAACAGGAAGTTCGGACGAAATCACGACTGGAACAGCCTGTACAACTCCGACGTAATCTCCATGCCGGACAAATGGGAATACCCGTGGTACGCCGCGTGGGACCTCGCGTTCCACTGCGTGGCGATGGCGCTCATCGACCCCGAATACGCGAAAGAGCAGCTGGTCCTCTTTTTACGCGAGTGGTACATGCACTCGAACGGGGAACTGCCCGCCTATGAATGGAATTTCTCGGATGTGAATCCGCCGGTGCACGCCTGGGCGGCCTGGCGCGTGTACAAAATCTCGGCGCGCGTTACCGGCCAGGAGGACCGCAAATTCCTCGTGCGCGTGTTTCACAAGCTGCTGATGAATTTTACGTGGTGGGTGAACCGGAAGGACGTCCAGGGAAAAAACGTCTTCCAGGGCGGCTTTCTGGGGCTCGACAATATCGGCGTGTTCGACCGCTCGACTCCGCTGAGTCCCGGCAATTTCATCGAGCAGTCCGACGGCACCAGCTGGATGGCCATGTACTGCCTGGACATGCTTTCGATCGCCATCGAACTTTCGCGGGAGGACAGCGCCTACGAAGACGTGGCCAGCAAGTTCTTCGAGCATTTCGTCAATATTTCGCGGGCGATGAACGACATGGGCGGCGAGGGGCTCGGGCTGTGGAGCGAAAAGGACGGCTTTTACTACGACGTGCTGCACACTTCCGACGCGCAGCATATTCCCATGCGGGTGCGCTCGATGGTCGGGCTAATTCCCCTGTTTGCCGCGGAGTCGTTCGAACCGGAAGATTACGGAAAGCTCACCGGGTTCCGCAAGCGCATGCAATGGTTCCTCGATCACAATCCCGACGTGCCCAACCACGTCGATATGAGCCGGAAGTCGGAGCACGGCACGCGCCTGTTGCTGACCATCGCGAACCGCAAGAAACTTGAGCGGATATACCGCTACCTGCTCGATGAAAACGAATTTCTGTCGCCGCACGGCGTGCGGGCGCTTTCGAAGTTTCATGCGGCGAATCCCTTCATGCTGCATGTGGACGGGCAAACGCACTCGGTGGATTATGAGCCGGGCGAATCCACCAGCGACTTGTTCGGCGGCAACTCCAACTGGCGCGGGCCGGTGTGGTTCCCGATGAATATTTTATTGATTGAGTCCCTACAGAGGATTTATCACTACTACGGGGATGACTTCAAGGTGGAGTGCCCGGTGGGGTCGGGGAAACAACTGACGCTGTGGGAAGCGGCGCGGGAAGTTTCGCGCCGGCTGAACCATATTTTTCTGCGGCGCGATGGGAAACGGCCGGTGTATGGCGACACGGCCTTGTTTCAGGACGATCCGCACTGGCGCGATCTGGTTTTGTTCTATGAGTATTTTCATGGAGAGACGGGCGCGGGGCTTGGCGCGAGTCACCAGACCGGGTGGACGGCGCTTGTGGCGAAGCTGATCGAGCAGAGCGGGGAGTAGCGCTTCAGACCCACCCTTGTAAAACCACAAGGGTGGGGCACCCGAAACAGCAAAAGCGACGATCCCCTCGTCGCTTCGCTCCTCGGGATTACAACCAAGAGCGAGCGTCGCTTAATGCCAGCCCTGGCGTTCGCGCAACGCGGTGATGTGGGCGACGTGGTGGCGGCCGTGCCATCCATAGAGCGCGAGGTTCTGATCGAGCCGCATCAGGCCCAGTTCGGGATGGCGGAAGGTGCGCTCCCAGTCCGAAGGCGCGAGGGAACGGAGTAGCACAACCCAGCGCTTGTGCAGATTGTCGAGGAGCGCGAGGGAAGGCTCGATGGACGAACTCTTCGCATCCGCGAGTTCGGCCCAGCGCGCTTCGTCATAGGGCTTGATGGTGGGTTCTTCTTCGGT
>CAZRKW010000042.1:0-21877 GCA_964600355.1 uncultured Acidobacteriaceae bacterium | reverse complement strand
GTTCCCTGCCCCACCCTCACTGGTGGGTGGTTCCCCGCGTCCCCTATCCCCTCGGCTTCTACACCCGCAATCTCACCGGCCGCATCGACGACGCCAAAGCCGGATGGAAAGGCCGCGGACTATGGGCAGGCAACGAAGTCAGAAACCCGTGGCATATCGAAGGAGGGAAGGGCACCCGGCCAGAAGCCGTCCACTTCCAACTGCGCCCCGATCCGCTAGCGAAGTGATCGCCATCGAACAAGACCATCTGCTCGGAAAGTTGTTTGAGAAGGTTTTGTGCCTGATACGGTGTACAGATCCCTCGCACCATCCGTGAAAGCGCGGATGTTTTCGGGATGCAACGAAACGAAAGACAGAGATGCCAGCAACCGCGCTAGCCAGCCCCGTAGGGGCGGAACAAGGTAGCCCACCGCGTTAGCGGTGGGAGGGCGGCATTGAGGTAGCAGGAAGCCCCGGAGGGGCGGCACATGGAGGAGCGAAGGCTCGCCGTGCCTTTTACCGCTACCTTTTGCCGCCACCAGAATCTTTAGCTTACGCCTTAATTGCCCTCGCCGGCTTTCGCTTCCGGTTTGTTTTTGTTGCTGCTGAGCTCGCGATAAATCGCCTCGACGAACATGTCGGTCGTCCACGGCCCCGTCGTGGCGCCGAAGAGCCCGTCATAATCGAAGGTGATCTTCGCCGCTTTCACCTGGTCGAGCGTCATGCCCTTGTTCACCAGGTTCTGCACGCGGTCGCGGATAATCGTCACCATGTCGCGATAATCCACCACGTCGTTTCGGTCGCAGACGTGCCCGTGGCCGGGAATCACGTAGGTCCCGCCCTCTTCGTTTTCTTCGGGCTCGAGCATATCGATAATCTGGTTGAGCGTTTTGATCTCCCCGTTGATGCTGCCGCCTTCGTCCGCGCGGATCACGGGGTAGCTCGCCAGGGTCAAAATATCGCCCACGCTGATAACGTCCGAACTCCGGAAGAGGACGTAACTGTCCGCGTCGCTGTGGGCATGTTCGGGATGGTAAATAAACACTCCCTCGCCGTTGTAAAACTTCCAGTCGTCGTTTTCGTAGGTGTCGGTGGGCAGCAGGGCCGCAGGAAACGCGGGCGCGTTTCCGTGGGGCTCGCTCATTCGTGTGACGACATTGTAGTGCGCCACGATCGACGACCCTGTTGGTGCGATGAGCGTCGAGCCGATATTGGGCACGCCCACGCCCGCCTTGGCCAGGTTTGCGTTGCCGCCCACGTGATCCGCGTCGGCGCTCGTATTGATGATGAAAAGGATCCGCTTGCTGGTGATGCCGCGGATCGCCGCAAGCACCTGGTCGCTCATCTCCGGCACGCCCGAGTCGACGACGAACACGACCTCTTTGCCCACCTGCACGGTGATGTTCGCGCCCGCTCCCGCAATCATGTACACATTCCCCTGCACGTGCAGCAAGTCTACTTTTCCGTGAGCGCTCTGCGCTGACAGTCGGGCTACAGGTGCGGCGAAGAAAATCGCCGACAGCACAATCGCCACGAGCAAAGTTCGCAGGCAGTTCATCTCCGTCTTCTTCATTGTTTCATCTCGTCTTTCACGGAGAGCTTCGGAGGCGCGGGCATTTTTTCGAGCTTATCCTGATACTCGGGATACATCGTCTGCGCGCCGCCTCGCGCGGCCTCGACGGGAATTCCCCAACGCGAAGCATATTCCGTCAGGAAGCGGTTGGTCCCTGGCAGATGATGCGCCACATACCCTTTCGGGTGCGGCACCTCCACGCTGGGCATGCAGTAATAGGGCACCAGCCGGTCGATCATATCGAGCGTCCAATTCGACGTTCGCACGAACGGCTCCGTGGTGTAGACCGGATCTTCCACGTCCGTGACCAGCGTGAAGTAATTGCCGTGCCGGATGAAATATTCCGTCAGCGTGGCTTTCTCGCTGCGCGGAAGTCCGTTTCTCCGCAGCCAGCCTTCCTTGAGGTGATCCGTCGACACCTTCAGCATGTCGCCTTCCCACTCGCCGGTCGAGAATCCCTGCCAGGTGTGAGGCGCGCTCTCGGAAGGGTGCGGACGTCCATCCATGTAAATAATTCGCTGGGTCAGCATGAATCTCAGCGTGGCGTGCCACGCCACGATGGCCTGCGTGAACGGATCGATTTCCGAGCGGATGCGCATGTCCGCGGGGCCGCGCGGCGCGTAATCCGCGGGATGCGGCTGGCACTCGTGCTCGACCATCTCCCACTTCTGCGCGTCCCAGGCGTCGGCCCTCATGCGAGCCTGGTCGTTGATGGGCATGCCTGTGTAGTCGCCGATTTCAGGGCCGCCCAGGCGTTCGGGAAAATCCTCGTGCATCTTCCCCGCCCATTGCCCGGCGAGGTCAACCTGCGCCAACGCCGGTCTGCCAAGCAGTCCCAATGAGAGCAGCAGAAAGCAAGCTAGAATCCTGGGCCGGCAAAGGCTAAACATGTTCATTCCTCACGGATGATCTACTTGGCAAGCGGGCCGGGCCGATCTGGAAGTGAGCAGCAGCGAAACCGTAGCCGGAATTTCCGTTCTGAGATTTCCCATTCGAACGAAAGCCTAACTTTCCTGCTTCATCGTGTCAACAGCAAGTGGCCCCCGCAGAGAGCCTTTCACTCCATTGATAAGTAAACTGTGATAAGTAAGCTGGCGGAGTATTATGGGGCCGCGGCGAGCGGGCAGTTTGGGAAAAAGGGAGCGATGGATGGCAGATATCTGGATAAAGCGAATTGCGGTTTTTGTTGTGGCGTTGTCCTGCGTCGTCATCGTTCCCGCGAAGTTGCGGACGCAGGCGGCCCAGGACGCTGGCGGTGCGGCTCGGCGTGCCGCCGAGCAGGTTTCCATCGATGCCGACGACATCGGCGGTGTTGTGACAAGTTCCAAAGGGCCCGAAGCGGGCGTCTGGGTGATCGCGGAAACCAACGAGCTGCCCACGCAGTTTCGCAAGATCGTGGTCACAGACGACCGCGGCCGCTATCTCTTGCCCGAGTTGCCGAAGGCTACCTACAAAATATGGGTGCGCGGCTACGGCTTAGTCGATTCCGACGCCGTAAGCGCGAAGCCGGGCGAACACCTGGCGCTCAGGGCGGTGATCGCGCCAGACGCGAAGGCGGCAGCCAGATATTATCCGGCAAACTACTGGTTGTCTCTGCTCCAGGTGCCTCCGAACAGTGCCTTCCCGATGACGGTCTCCATCCCCAACAAGGAAATGCCCTTCACGCGCGGCGAGAGAAGCATGCAGGCGCACGATCCTGTGGGCAGCGGACCTATGCAGCAGGTGGTGGTTGAAAACCAGGCGCGCTGGATCGCCACCGTGAAGAACTGTGAAATCTGCCATCAACTCGGGAACCGCATAACCCGCGAAATTCCGCAAGCGCTGGAGTCGCTCGACTCCAGCACGCAAGCCTGGGACCAGCGGATTCAGATGGGCCAGGTAGGCAGCAGCATGCTGGGAATGATCAGCCCGCTGGGGCGCGAGCAATCCGAAAAAATTCTGGCCGGATGGACCGACGGGATCGTCAAGGGAGATCTGCCGCCGGTGCCACCGCGGCCTGCCGGCATCGAACGGAACTTGGTGATTACAATGTGGGATGTGGGCACGCCCATCACATTCGCCCACGATCTTTACGCCACCGATCGAAGGCACCCCACCGCCAACGCCTATGGCCCTGTGTATTTAGGCGATTACAACACCGGCGACGTGTACATCCTGGATCCGAAGCGCAACGCTGACGAGACCGTGCATCTGCCGATACGCGACGACCGCAATTTGCTTCCGCGCTCCGGCTACGCGCAGCAGACCATGGCGTATCCCTCGCTTTATTGGGACGACGAACTGATTTACGAGGAGCGTCTGCAAACCGAAGTAAAGAATGTGGATACGAAGGGTCGCTTGTGGATGGCCACCACGTTCCGCGCGCGGGATAATCCGGCTTGGTGCAAGGAAGGGTCGAGCAACAAATTCGCCCAATATTTTCCGCTCAGCACAAGCTACCGCCAGCTCGCCTATTACGACGCTAAGACGAAGAAAGAACTGTGGATAGACACCTGTTTCGGAAATCATCACGCCGCCTTTGGCGAGGACAAGGACGAAACCGTTTACTGGGCTGGACAGCAATCGGCGATCGCGTGGGTGAAGCCGGGAGTCCTCGACGCCGGAGGAGATGCGGAGTCTGCGCAGGGATGGTGTCCGGCATACTACGACCTAAACGGCGACGGGAAGTACGAAAAAGACGTAGACAAGCTGATCCCGGGTGCGGGTTACTACGTTGCTTACAACCCCGTAGATGGCAGCATTTGGTACGCACAAACACAGACGCCGGGGAGAATTGTACGGATCGATCTCGGTAGTAATCCGCCGGAGACCTGCCACTCCGAGGCGTACGAACCCCCGTTCTACAACTCCAAAGCCCCCGGCAGGCTGGGATACCTTCCGCGCGGCATCGACTTCGACCGAAACGGCCTCGTGTGGACCGGGCTTGCGGGCAGCGGGCAGCTCGCGAGCTTCGACCGCAGCAAATGTAAGGTGCTTACGGGCCCGGCATCTTTCGATGGGCAGCATTGCGTGGAGGGCTGGACGCTCTACGACGTGCCGGGTCCGCAGATGAAGAACGTTACCGACGGGGGCAGCGCCGATTTCCTCTATGGCACGTGGGTCGATCAGTTCGACACGTTGGGACTGGGCGCCAACGTTCCGATTGCCACCGGCACGGATTCGGATTCGCTGCTTGCGTTTCTGCCGGATACGCACAAGTGGGTCGTGCTGCGGGTTCCATATCCGCTGGGCTTCTACACCCGCAATCTGACCGGGCGCATCGACAATGCAAATGCCGGCTGGAAAGGCCGCGGGTTATGGGCCGGGAATGAGGCGCGAACCCCCTGGCATCAGGAAGGCGGCAAGGGGACGAGGTCGGAAGCAGTCCACTTCCAGATGAGGCCCAGTCCGCTCGCGAAGTGAGCCGTGAGAGCTTTGCGCACGCTGCCGGAGCCGGTCGCCTGAAACTGCTTTGCATTCTGGCCTCAAGGGCCGCATCCTGGATCTCGAATGTCCACGGCTTCACCTCTAGGAAAGCGGTGGAACCCGGAGCGCCATCAGAGGGGAGGGAGTGCTCTGCCGCCACGCGCTTACGTCCGCGCTGTCTCAGTGGCACTTCTTTTCGCAATCGCGGCGGCCGGAATTTTCGCGTTCCGGGGACTTGGAAGATGGCTCGTTTGCGAAGATCCCCTTGCTCAAGCGGATGTGATTGTGGTGTTGAGTGGGAGCATGCCTTCGCGGGCGGAGGAAGCGGCGCGGCTTTTCCGCGGAAACTACGCACCGGAAGTTTGGGTGAGCCGCCCGACGAGTCTTGCTGCCAGTCTTGCTTCGCTGGGTATTTCGTATGCGGGGGAGGAAGCCTACAATCGGGATATTCTGGTCCGCCTGGGTGTTCCGGCGGATCGCATCCACATTTTTCCCGAGACCATCGTGGATACCGAACAGGAAGTGCGGGAAATCGCGAGAGAGCTGCGCGAGCAGAATAAGAGGAGCGCTATCATCGTCACCTCGCCGCAGCACACACGGCGTGTGAAGGCCCTTTGGCGCAGAATCGCAGGAGGGAATCTACGGGCGATCCTCCACGCCGCACCGGACGATCCATTTAATGTCCACTGGTGGCGGAACACGCAGGATGCGTTTGCGGTGATGAGGGAACTGATGGGGTTGCTCAACGTGTGGATGGGATTGCCGGTGCGGCCCCACTCGCTGTAGCCGACGATATTTGGAACGCGTGTGTTAGCTTTTGTTCCAGAAGATGTGAGAGAGGCGGCTTCTGCCTTGCCGCCTCTGCAGCAGGTGTTGAGCCGGTTACTTGTTCTGTGCGATGACCTTGGCCCTTCTCACTTCGGCAACGAATGCTCGCGCATCGGGAGGCGTGGGCACCTTGCCGTCGAGTATGGCGCGAGTGCTGAGGTCCTTACCATAGAAAGCCACGGTTGAATCCTTATCGCGCTCCACCACTGACCCGCCAAGGTCAATGCCGGCGAAGAGGCCCTTCGAGCGGGAATACGTCAGGATCTGAGCTTCCACTTTCCAGTCCGTGCCTGCCTCCGCGTGGCGCCCGACGGGGCCCGCCGCCGCTGCTGCTTCGCCGCCCACTTGGAATTTGTCACCCATCATGTGGCGCATTCCCTCGTTGTTCATGACCATCAGCACGAGGTCGACAGATTCAACGCCAATCTGCGCGCCCCAGCTGCCGCCGCTAATTACGAAAAAGGCCGGCGCGCTCCAACTGCCGTTGGGAAGCCTGCACGTCGCTACGCCCCGCCCGTGTTTGCCACCAAAAATGAAGCCTGCCTTGATCAGTCCCGGCACCACGGCGATGCACTTCGCGCCCTTCAGGACTTCATCCGGGATGCCTTTGTCCGGGGTAGTGAGTATTTGATGCAGAACTTTTGTGGAACTTTGGATGCGCTCGACCGCATCAGTCCTCGTCTGATCCGCGCGGCTGGCATTTGCAAACAAAAGTAGAAATGCGGCAATGAGACCAACATTGAACTTCTTCATGAACGTTCACCTCTCCTGGGGCGTAGATCTTCGACCAGACATCACTCTGGTTGGCTATCGTGTTTCGGTCTATACAGCTTTTGCCTGATTTGGATGGGATTTGTTACCAACAGGCTCAGGTAGCGAGGGCAAAGATCGCGCCCTCAGTTTTTTAATTTTTCGCGAAAGTATTCGTACGTGACGCGCAGGCCTTCTTCGAGATTTACCTTGGGTTCCCAGCGGAGAAGGAGGCGCGCTTTGGTAATGTCGGGGCAGCGTTGCTTCGGGTCGTCCTGGGGTAGCGGGTGGAAAATGATGGGAACTTTGGTGCCCACCAGGGTTCGAACCCTCTCGGCGAACTCGAGGATGGTGATTTCGTGCGGATTGCCGATGTTCACAGGCTCGTGCTCGCTGGATTCGAACAGGCGGTAGATTCCGTCGATCAAATCGGAAACGAAGCAGAAGCTGCGGGTCTGCTTGCCCTCGCCGTAGACGGTGATTGGCTCGCCGACGAGCGCCTGATACAGGAAATTTGGGAGGGCGCGGCCGTCGTTGAGCCGCATCCGCGGACCATAGGTATTGAAGATTCGGACAATGTGAGTGTCGACGCCGTGGTAGCGGTGATAGGCCATGGTCAGGGCTTCGGAGAAGCGTTTCGCCTCGTCGTATACGCCGCGCGGTCCTACGGGATTCACGTGCCCCCAGTAGCTTTCCGGCTGCGGGCTCACGTCGGGATCGCCGTAGCATTCCGACGTGGACGCCATCAGGAAGCGCGCCTTTTTTGCGAGCGCCAGGCCGAGTGCGTTGTGAGTTCCCAGCGATCCGACCTTCATCGTCTGGATGGGGATCTTCAGGTAATCCGGAGGGCTCGCCGGAGAGGCGAAGTGCAGCACCGCATCCACGGCGCCTGGAACAGCGATGTAGTGCGTCACATCATGACGGGTAAATCGGAAGCGCGGATTCGAAAGCAGATGGGCGATATTCGCTTCCGAACCGGTAACGAGGTTGTCCAGACAAAGAACTTCCCAGCCCTTTTCAATAAAGTAGTCGCATAAGTGGGAGCCCAGGAATCCCGCCCCGCCCGTGATTACAGCGCGCAATAGAGGCCTCGCTTTAGTGAATTTGCCAGAGCTTCGATTATCGCTTTAAAAGCAACGCCGCAATAAGGAAATTGCTCAACAGGTGCGTGAATGTTTACGCCTCGATTACGCACCGTCTGGAACTGCGTCGCGTTTCGTCCGGCCGCGTGCGAGAGTCTCCTTCCGGTTGTCTGATACGCCATTCGCCCCGCTCATTCCGGCTGTGCCAGCCTGTTTTTATTGGTTAAATCGATAGGGTGATTTCTATGGTCAGGCGACCCCTTTTTCTTCTTATCGGCCTTTGCGCAGTGTGCCTTCTGTCCGTGGCCGGCTGCTCGGGAACTCCCGCCAATTCGAATCCGGGGGTGCTGACCGTCACGACCGCAACTCTGGCTTCTGGCAGCACAAGCGCTGCATACAGCGCTACGGTGGATGCCACCGGCGGAGTGGCTCCATTCACGTGGTCCATTGCATCGGGCAGCCTGCCGGCGGGATTGTCCCTGGGGGCGAGCACGACGAATTCCGTCCTGATTTCCGGCACGCCTACGGCGCAGGGAACGTTTAATTTCACGATCAAGGTGACCGATTCGAAGAGCGCCTCGGCATCCGCATCCTTATCAATTAAAGTGAGCAATCTGGCGATTAGCACCGCCTCCCCTCTTCCGGCGGCCGCCGGCGGCACGGCGTACAGCGTCCAGTTCGCCGCCACCGGCGGCACGGCGCCCTATCAATGGTCGCTTGCAACGGGATCGGCGTTGCCTGCGGGACTGACTCTGAGCTCAGCCGGGCTTTTGTCGGGTACGCCAACGCTCGGGGGCACAGACACGTTTGGAGTGACGGTGACGGATAGCGAATCGCCTGCGGCAGCGCTGACAAAGACATTCAGCCTGACCATTTCCGGAACCGGCGGGTTGACGCTCCTGAGCGGAAGCTACGCGTTCCGATTCAGTGGATTCAACGCCACGGGTTCGGTGGTGGCGGCGGGAAGCTTCCTGGCGGACGGCACCGGCAAGATTACCGGTGGCGTCGAAGACGTGAACACGACGACGACTCACGACGTAAACCAGACATTCACCGGCACCTACACGCTGGGAGCTGATTACCGGGGCACGCTCGTCTTCAGCAGCATTGCCGGTTCGCCGACCTACGCGTTCGCGATCGACGCTACCGGCGCGCATGGCCGCCTCATTGAGTTCGATTCCAGCGGGGTCCGGGGCTCGGGTGAGATCGAGAAGCAAAGCCTCACAACCTGCACTTACAACGCCATCGCCGGGGAATATGCCGTGGGCATCACCGGCAATTCGGCGGCGCTCGGTGGTTTCAGTGCGGGGCCGGTGGCCCTTGCGGGAAGATTCACGGCATCCCCTCCGGCAAATTCGTCGGGGTTCGGAAGCGTCGGAAACGGAGAGATGGATGCCAATACGCCGGGTTTTGTCCCATTCGTGCAGCAATCGGTTTCCGGGACGTACCAGGCGACTTCTCAAACCGGGCGTTGCGCGGCGACAATCGCTCCAGCAAGCCTTCCGAGCATGACTTTCAGCGCCTATCCCGTGTCGGCGTCGGAGTTTTTCCTGGTTGAAACGGATACGGTGAGCGCTAACACGCCGTTTCTGACGGTAGGCAGGCTGATGCAGCAGGTGGGATATCCCTTTAGCCGCCCGACGGGCGGCTTCACGGCTACGAGCGTGGGCGGGTTGACGGGCCAATTTCTCTCTGGGTCGGCGTACGTTCCGGACATGGCCGTTGCGTCGATCACGGTGAACGGGCTGAACGCATTCACGCTGATGATGACCGAAAATCAAGCGGGTACGGTGAGAAACTTCAGCGGGACAGCGAACTTCGTCAATGCCGATACGTTCGGACGGGTCGCCACGAACCTGCAGACTCCCGTAGCGCCGGTTTTTTACATGATCAATACAAACCAGGCCTTTGCAGTCGGGGAAATCAACAACAATCCCTTCTTTGGTCTTTTCGAGCCTCAGTCCACCGGTCCCTTCAACGCGGCCAGCATCGGAGGGACTTATTTTGAAGGCACGTCGATTCCGGCCACTAGTGCGGTGCGGGATACGTCCGGAGTGCTGGCGCTGGACGGTATTCAGACGGTCAGCGGCACGCAGGATCAGAGCACGGCGTTGGCAAATACGGCGGCGCAGGCGGTGAGCGGAACATACGCCATCACGAGCACAGCTGCGGGAATCGGCGGGCTCACACTGACGACGCCTTCCGCGTCGACCGGAACGCTCTTTATCGTGTCGCCGAATGAATTCGTGATCGTTACGACGACGGCAGGCGATACGGACCCGGTTCTGATTTTTGCAGGAAACTGACGTGCGTCAGTAGGACCAGCGCATCAGCACTGCACCCGTGGTATAGCCTGCCCCCACCGCGATCAGTAGCACCAGATCACCCTTGCGCAATCTTTTCTGCTCGACCGCATCCATCAAACCCAGCGGAATCGTGGCGGCTGTGGTGTTTCCGAAGCGATCGATATTCACCATGATCTTGGAATCGTCCACGCCGAGGCGCTCCTGCATGGCGCGGATGATCCGAAGATTGGCCTGATGAGGCACCACCAGCGCAAGATCGCGGCTTGAAAGGCCATTGCGTTCGAGCAACTGGCAGGCAAGCTCGCTCATGCGCCGCACTGCATACTTGAAAACCTGCTGGCCTTCCTGATGAACGTAGTGCATGCGCTTATCGACCGTCTCGTGTGACGGGGGATTCAGCGATCCACCGCCAGGCATATAGAGGTTGCAGCCGCCGGAGCCGTCCACATCGTTTACGAAATCTATGATGCCCTCTGAATCGGAGGCAGCCGCTTCGACGAGGACAGCGCCCGCGCCGTCGCCGAAGAGCACGCAGGTGGCACGGTCGTTGAAGTCCAGGATGGAAGTCATCACATCGCTTCCGATCACCAAAACCTTCTTGTGCGTCCCCGCGCCGACGAACTGCGCCCCCGTGGTGAGGGCGTAGATAAACCCCGAGCAGGCCGCGGAGAGATCGAATCCCCAGGCGTTGGATGCGCCGAGGCGGTCTTGAATCAGGCAGGCCGTGGAGGGGAACAGCATATCGGGTGTTACGGTGGCCACCACGATCATTTCAATTTCTTCCGGGGAAAGGCCTTTGGCGGTGAGCAGCTTCTTTGCCGCCTCCGTGCCAAGGTGCGAAGCTCCCACGCCCGGCGCTGCATAGTGCCGCTCCCGAATACCGGTTCGAGACCGGATCCAGTCATCGGTGGTCGCCACCATTTTTTCGAGGTCGAAATTTGTGACGACCCTTGGCGGCACATAACCGGCCACGGCGGTAATCTTTGCGGGAATGCGTTTGCCCATGATTTCTCCGGCGATTCAAAACAGACCGACGATTGTATGCAATCCAGCAGGGCAGTGACAAGAAGGCACTGCGGCCCCATTTTGTTCAGGGAGCGGTAATTTCGTAGCGGTAGCTGATCTCCGCCGTCTTCCCGAGCATGGCCGCCACCGAGCAATATTTGTTCTGGCTGAGCTCGATGGAATCGCGCACCGCTTTTTCATCGAGTTCGCCCGAGAGGCGGTAGACCATCTCGATCTTCGTCCACACGGCTGGAGGCTCGGTGGCTTTCTCTCCCGACACATCTACCTGGAGGGACATAAGTTTCTGGCGTTTTTTGGCGAGGATCAGCACTACATCCACCGAACTGCACGTCCCTAGGGCGGCGAGGAGCATCTCCATCGGGTTCGGAGCGGCGTTATGTTTGCCATCGGCATCGAAGGGCACCGAATGCCCCGAGGGAGTAGTGGCGACGAATTCTTCTCCGCCGGTCCATTTTACGCTCGCAGTTTGCATAGGCAGCCCTCCGCTTGAGCTGGTCTTTAAAACTGTATCGAGATTCTCAGCAGAGGTCTACCGGGCAGAGAGAGTCATCGAGAACGGCCTAGGAGGACAGGCCAGTGCTATCTGCGATCTAGGGCGGGATGGCGAACGTCGCGGCCGGCGACGAAATAAATGACGTCTTCCGCGATGTTGGTGGCGTGATCGCCGATGCGTTCGAGATTTTTCGCTACGAGGACGAGCTCGAAGGCGGAAAAAACGACCGACGAATTCTCCATCATGTAGGTGAGCAGCTCGCGGAACATCTGATCGCGCAAGCGGTCGACCTGGTCGTCGCGCTGCAGGACGCTGGTGGCCAGATCCTGGTCGCCGCGAACCAGGGCGTTCAGGCTGTCCCGCACCATGCCTTCGGCAAGCTCGCTCATGCGGGGCAGGTCCACGTAAGGCTTTACCTGCGGGTGCCGGAGAACGCGCATGGCGGATTGCGCGATGTTGACGGCCTGGTCGCCGATGCGTTCGAGGTCGCCGTTGATTCGGGAAACGGCCAGCAGGAAGCGGAGATCGGCCGCCATGGGTGCTTGCAGGGCGAGCAGGCGCTGGATGCGGTCATCGATCTCGATCTGCATCTCATTGATGGCGTCTTCTTCGCTGAGCACGGCCTCGGCGAGCTGCTCGTCGGCATCGAGAACTGCGTGAACCGCCTGATGGACGGCGCGTTCGGCGAGGCTCCCCATCCACAGCAGCCGCTGCTTGAGTTCTTCCAGATCGTGTTCGAAATGTCGTTCCATGGGTCCTCGCCAGCTCCTACTTCTCAACCCCTTAGACTTTAGCCCAGCTTGCCGATGAGTTGCATCTCATCCGAAGCGGCCGGTGATGTAGGCTTCTGTTCGGGCGTCTGTGGGTGTGGTGAAAAGCTTCGGTGTGTCGGTGTGCTCGATGAGCTTTCCATCCAGCATGAAAGCCGTGTAGTCGCTGGCGCGCGCCGCCTGCTGCATGTTGTGGGTGACGATGGCCATGGTGCAGCTGTCTTTCAGGTTGAACATCAGCTCTTCGATCTTCGCCGTGGTCACCGGATCGAGCGCCGAACAGGGCTCATCGAGCAGCAGGACTTCCGGGTCGACTGCGAGCGCCCGCGCGATGCAAAGGCGCTGCTGCTGCCCTCCGGAGAGTGCGAAGGCCGATTTTTGCAGGTAGTCCTTCACCTCGTCCCACAGAGCAGACCGCCGCAGGCTCTTTTCGACGAGTTCGTCCAAACGACCCTTGTAACCATTGATACGGAGACCGTAAGCAACATTGTCGTAGATGGATTTGGGGAAGGGATTGGGCCGCTGGAACACCATTCCCACCCGCCTGCGGAGCTTCACGACGTCCATTTGTAAAATATCCTGCCCGTCCAACAGGATCTGGCCCGTGACTTTCGTGTGGCGGATGGTTTCGTTCATCCGGTTGAGGGTCCGCAGGAAAGTCGACTTTCCGCATCCGGAGGGGCCGATCAACGCGGTTACCTTGTTCTTGGGGATTTTCAGGTTCAACCCGAACACGGCCTGCTTTGGACCATAGAAGAAATCGAGGTTCGCGATCTCAAAGCGCACCGCATCCTCCTTGGAGTGGGACGGTGATGGAGATTCGTTCGCCCGCACTTTGGGTGCGAGCCTCGCAGCCAGGTCTTTTCCTTGTGCGGCGGATGCCATATCAGACACTCCGGTAGGCTCCCCGGCGATTTAGAACGAGCCGGCAGCCCAGGTTTGCTACTAAAACCATAGCCAAAAGCACGAGTCCGGCCGCCCAAGCCTGACGATGCCAATCGTCATACGGCGCGATGGCATAGGTATAAATCATTACAGGCAGGGAGGCAATCGGCTGATTCAATCCCGGACTCCAAAACCGGTTGCTGAATGCCGTAAACAGGAGCGGCGCGGTTTCTCCAGCGACTCGGGCGAGCGAAAGCAGCATTCCGGTGACGATTCCACCGCTGGCCGCCGGCAAAATCACAGTCGCAATCGTTTTCCACTTACTGGCGCCTAGCGCCATGGCCCCTTCACGCATGCTCTTAGGCACGGCCCGCAGGAACTCCTCGGTGGCGCGCACCGTGATAGGAACCACCATGACTCCCAGTGCCATTCCGCCCGCCAGCGCCGAAAAGTGCTTTACGGGCAGAACCAGCAGAGTATAGGCGAAGATGCCCATCACAATCGAAGGCACGCCGTTCAGCAAGTCCGTTGTGTAGCGCGTCACGAAGGAGAAAACGCTCCCCCCGAATTCGGCGAGGTACACGCCAGCCATCAAGCCGATCGGCAAGCCAATTACCGCAGCGAGACCGAGCAGTTTCAGGCTGCCCACAATCGCGTTGGCCATTCCTCCGCCTACTTCGCCGACCGGTTTGGGCAACTGGGTGAAAAAATCCCAGTTCAGGGACTTTCCGCCGTTCCAGATCAAGTAGCCGAGAATCATAAAGAGAACGGCAACCACGGCGAAGCACGCCACGCCGGTCAGCGTGAGCATCACAATGTTCAAGCCTTTGCGCCAAACGAGACGAATGTCGCTCATGCCGCTCCGTGTCCGCCCCCTCGTTCGGTTGCCACAATCAGGATACGAGCCAGTCCGTTCAAAATGAACGTCATCAGAAAAAGAACCAAGCCCAGCTCGATGAGCGCGCTCAGATACAGATTCCCGGTGGCCTCAGTGAACTCGTTCGCTATGACCGCTGCGATGGTGTAACCCGGAGCAAACAGGGAGGCGGCAATCTTGGGGTCGTTTCCGATCACCATCGTGACAGCCATGGTCTCTCCGAGAGCCCGAGCGAGCGCCAGAAAAATCGAACCCATCACTCCGGTGCGCGCCCAAGGGACCACTACCTGCCACGTCGATTCCCAGCGCGTCGCGCCGAGCCCCATGGCAGCTTCCCGCTGCTCGCGCGGTACGGTCAGCAAGACCTCGCGTGAAACTGAAATAATAAAGGGCACGATCATGATCGCCAGCACGATTCCAGCGGTGAGGAATCCGACCCCGTAATTAGGTCCCTTAAAGAAAGGGAGGAATCCCAGCGTCGTCTTGAGGAACGGCCCAATCGTCGTGCGCATCAGGGGCACTATGACGAAGATGCCCAGCAAGCCGTAGATGACGCTCGGGACGGCGGCCAGCAGGTCGATGAGAAATGCGATCGAGTCGCTCACTCTCCGCGGGGCGAGTTCCGCGAGGAAGATGGCCGCAGCGAGACCAAGCGGGACGGCAATAACCAGCGAAACGACGGCGGTAACCAGAGTGCCGTAGATAAAGGGCGCCGCGCCGAAATCGCCGGAAACAGGATCCCACGTACGGGTCCAGAAGAAGACCCATCCGAACTTCGCCCGTGATAGCGTCGAGTTGATCCACAGCTCATAGACAAGCAGCGACGTAATCAGGAGGATGGCGGCCGCAAAAACAAGAGTTATGAGGTGCGCGACTTCATCGCCATCGGTCAGGCGGCTGACAAAAGAACGCTGCCCCGCCGGGGGCGGGGCAGCGTGGTCGATAGTGGTGGCGCTCGTGCCCATTATTGAATCAAGGCGATTGCCTTCATCTCCTTCGTTACAACGAGACTCGGCAGTTTCGAGTAAAACAAGCCCTCGTTATAGTTCTGTCCATCGGTCAGCATCCACTTCAAAAAATCCTTGATTACGTTTTTCTTGGCAGCGTCCGGGATTTGCGCGGGAATCAGCAACCAGGTGAAGCTCGAAATCGGGTAGGACGCAGGGCCTGGAGCGTTCGTGATGGAGACCCGGAAATCGTCCGGAATCGCCTTAGCCACGCCCGCTGCTGCAGCCGTCACACCCGCGAGATCCGCTTTCACAAACTTTCCCGCCGCGTTCTGAACCTTTCCGTAGTCGATCTTGTTCTGAACCGCGTAAACCAACTCGATATAACCAATCGAACCGGGTGTTTGCTTCACCAAGCCGGTAACGCCTTCGTTGCCTTTGCCACCGAGTCCCACGGGCCAGTTCACCGACGTGGCAGCTCCCACCTTGGATTTCCAGTCTCCGCTCGCCTTCGACAGAAAATCGGTGAAAATGTAGGAAGTGCCGCTGCCGTCGGAGCGATGGACCACGACGATGTCGTCACCAGGAAGCTTTACACCGGGATTCGCCTTGGCGATTTCCGGGTCATTCCACTTGGTGATCGTTCCCAGATAGATTCCGGCGAGCGCCTTCTGCGTGAAATTCAGATCATTGGTCACGCCGGAGACGTTATAGGTCGGTACCACGGCGCCGAGGACGGTGGGGAAGTGGAGAACCTTTACTTTTGACTGCGCCAGCTGTTCATCGGTCATCGGGCCGTCCGAAGCGCCAAAGTCCACTGTTCCGGCCTGAAGCTGGCGAATCCCACCGCCTGAGCCGATCGACTGGTAGTTGATCTGAACGTTCGGGTGTGCCGTGTGGTAGACATCAAACCACTTCGAGTAAATCGGGTAGGGGAACGTGGCACCGGCGGCGTTCAGGAGCACCGTTCCGCCTTGTGCGAAGGCCGTGCCTGCCAAGCCCAGAAGAAGCAATGCTATCAGCGAAAGTCTTTTCATGATCTAGGGTTCTCCTCATTATTTGTCAAAATTGTTACAGTCGTGTTACATCCCGAACAAAATCGGGTGGCTGCCGCGCATCAGCACCACCAGTCCTCGACGGGCGGTTTTTCACCGACGGCACTTGCAGACCACAAGCCTCGCCCCTGGTAAGTCGTGCCTTATGTTGATTGGGTCGAATGCTTCAACAACGGTCGTCCCGGACAGAAAGTACGGGTCGCCCACCTGGAGAGGCACCATATGCCCGTCTGTTGAATTTCCGATGAGTACAGTGTGAAAACTCGATGACTACGCTCCGGCTCCGGTTTTGGCTCCCGCAGTGATTGCATCGAGCTGCTTGCCCCGGCCATGCCGCACGTCCAATCCGCGGACCCAGAACAGAATGTCTTCGGCGATGTTGGTGGCATGGTCGGCGATGCGTTCCAGATGGCGCGAAGCCAGAACAAAATGAAGATTAGGCGCCGCCTGGTCAGGACTTTCCGTGGTGCGCGAGAGGAGCGCCTCGAAAATGCGGTCGCGATACTGGTCGACCGCTTCGTCGCTTTCAAGCACCTGGACGGCAAGCTCGGTATTCTGGTAGATCAGCGCGCCGAGACACTTGGAGACCATCGCGCGAACCGCCGTTGTCATGGGCTCCAGCTCCGCCGGGGGATGCGCGGCGCCCATGCCTGCCAGGGAAATGGCCCGCTCGCTGAGGTTCACGGCCAGATCGCCCATGCGTTCCAGGTCGTTGTTGATCTTCAGCGCGGCTACCACCAGGCGCACATCCGTGTCCGCCAGGTTCCCCTGCCGCAGTACCCGGATGGCGTGTTCGTCGATCAGAATTTCCATTTCGTTGATTCGAGGCTCGGTGAGAAATACTTCGCCGGCCAGACGTTCGTTTCGTTCCAGCACGGCCCACAGCGCGCGATTCACCGACGCTTCCACCGTGCGGGCTTGAGAAACCAGGTAATTCACCAGCACGCTCTGAAAAATTCCTTCGGTGTTGGGCTTGGTTGTTGCCATGGCTCCTGGGCCTCCCTGTGCTCGGACAGCGAGCGAATCGAATTCTTCCCGTATGCACAATGACGCAGGAGGGTTGCAAGGGCGTGACGGGGCGGTGAATCTTCGGAAACAACCGTAACTCTCAGACGGCCAGCGGGATCGAGAAGGAGAACTTCGAACCGGCGCCGACCTCGCTTTCCACCAGCAGCCGGCCGCCGTGGACTTCCACGATGTGTTTGGCGATTGACAAGCCCAGGCCGGTTCCCCCGGCTTCGCGGGAGCGTGCCGCGTCGACGCGGTAGAAGCGCTCGAAGATCCGCTCCTGATCGGTGAGAGGGATTCCGATGCCTGTGTCGGCGACCGTAAGCACCACTTCCCGCTCTCGCGCAGCCGCGCTCACGTGGATACTCCCACCGGAAGGGGTGTACTGGATGGCGTTGTCGATCAGGTTTTGGAGCACATCGCGCAGCAGCCCTGCGTCGCCGCGCACGGGTGGTAGCCCGGCTGGAATGTCGATCTCGAGGGCAATCTGCTTTCGATCGGCCTTCATCACTGCCGTTTCCGCGCAGCGTTCCACCAAATCGAGCACAGAGACCGGCGAGAATTGCACCTCCAACTTTCCTGCTTCGATGCGCGCGAGCTTCAGCAGATCGTCGGTGAGGCGGGCCAGGCGAATGGCATGATCGCGGATGATTTCAAGAAACCGCCTGTTGTTGCGGGGATCTTCGATCGCGCCGGCGAGCAGCGTCTCGGAAAACCCCTGAATGGCGGTAAGGGGCGTCTTGAATTCGTGAGAAACGTTGGCCACGAAGTCCTGGCGCACGCGTTCCAGGCGCCGCAACTCCGTAACGTCATGCAGCACCACGATGGCTCCTGAGGGCTTCGCGGCCGCAGTCGGTCCCGGCTGCGTCGGCGATGGGCGGCCGGAAACCGCCCCGCCCTCGAGCGCCTGGACGGGAGCCGCGGTAACCGAGAAGCTCCGCTGCTGCACCGTTCCCATCACGATATCGGTCTGAAGGCCCTCTTCGCCGGCCAGGGCGCGACGGATCAGCTCCAGCAATTCCGTGTTGCGGATGACTTCGATCAGGGGCCGGCCTTCGCTGCTCGAAGAATCGCGGTTCAGAATTTCCGCGAACGCGCGGTTGGAGAAAACCAGGCGTTCCTGTGCATCGATCACACCCACGCCTTCGACCATGCTGCGCAGAATCGCGCCCGAGCGGTTCCGCTCGCCGCTGAGCGACCGGATCGTGCGGTCCATCCATGCCGCCGTTTCGTTGAGGGCTTGGGTGAGTTCTCCGAGTTCGTCGCTGGCGCGCTCGGCGGGTAATGGACGGAAATCACCCTGCGCGAGCCGCAGAGAGAAGCGCTTGAGCCGCTCGACACGCTCGGCGAAAGAGCGGAAGAAGAAAAAAAGAGCGATCGCGCCGGCCACCAGGATGACGATGGTCGCGTCCAGAAGCCTGCGGCGAAGGTCGGCGAGCGACGAATCGACTTCCGCCAGCGGCAAGGCCATCCGCAGGACCACCGGCGAAGCGGAGGGTGGTTGGTATCGCACGGCGCGGAAGGCAATCTCCCGGTGGGACATTGCATCGCGGCGGATCGATTCCCCTTCTCCGGACGAGAAGGCCGCTTTGATTTCCGGAGAATCGGAGGTACTCCCGGGGTTTTGCGTCTGGGCCGGCCCTTGCGAAGACGCGGCAATGATGCGGCCTGCTGGATCAATCACCGAGACACTGGCGCCGCTTGTAGCGAGCCAGTTGGTCCATTCGAGAACGGCTTCGGGATCGTCGAAACGGGGAGGCTTCGCCTGAGCGACATTCGAAAGCGACGCCAGCTGGCTGAAGGTGGCGCGCACGTAGTCCTGCCGCACCGCGCCCGAGGCATAAAAGTTGATGGCCAGAAATACGGCCAGGATCAGGGCCAGATACGTCAGCCCCAGGTTCCAGAAAAGTCTAGCTCGCACGGGTTTCGAACAGATAACCGGCGCCGCGGATCGTTTTCATGTAAGCCGGATGCTGCGGATCGATCTCCACTTTTTCGCGGAGACGCCGCACGTACACGTCTACACTGCGCGGTGTGACAAATCTCTCGGTGCCCCAAACCCCGTCGAGCAACTGATCGCGCGTGAACACGCGGTTCGGGCGCGCCGCGAGAAAATAGAGCAAACGAAACTCGAGGGTGCTCATCGGCACGGGTTTTCCCCCGCGCGTCACGCGATACGCCGCCGGGTCTATTCGCAGGACGCCGATTTCGATCGGCTTGTCCGACGGCGCTCCGGGATCGGCTCGGCGCAAAAGCGCCTTGACGCGCGCGACAAGCTCCCGCGGGCTGAACGGCTTGGTGACGTAGTCGTCGGCGCCGAGCTCCAGGCCCACCACGCGGTCCGCTTCTTCTCCCTTTGCGGTCAGAATCAAAATGGGCAACCGGTTCAAGCTGACGTCGCGCCGCACTTCCTTGCAGATATCCAGTCCCGAGAGTTTCGGGAGCATGAGGTCGAGGATCAAAAGATCGGGCGGCGTTTTCCGAATTTGCGAAAGTCCGCTGGAACCATCCCCGCTCGAAGCTACCTGGTAGCCGTCCTTTTCCAGGTTGTACCGCACCAGTTCGACAATGTCCTTGTCGTCCTCAATCACAAGTACGCGTCTCATCGTGTCTCTCTTTTGTGAAGTTCCGGTCAAACCATACGGGAAGTGGCGTCCCGGAAGCAAGCTGCTGCTTTTTTGCGATGAAGCTACCGGTGGAAAAGAGGAAGCCCGTTTCATAACGGGACTCTTCGCCTCAGATGGAACGCTACGACCCGCAAGCGCGCATTTTCCCATCCTGCATTTTTCCCCTAGCAGCCTGAAAATGCTCGATTTGGTTGCTGGGAGGAGCGAAACAGTTTATGGCCCCTCTGCTGCTTTAAACCGTTGCAGAGACGCACATCAAAGGGCGCTTGCGATCTGCCGATAGGTCCAACAGGAGGAATCACATGATGGGAGGGACTGGAAGACAGTTGGACCCGGCGCGCCGAAGTCTCGAGTCCCAGGATTTCGAGGCAGGCATCCGCCGTAAGATCGTGGGGCAGGACGAAGCGGTGCAGGCGGTGGTGGATTTATATCAGGTGTTTCGCGCCGGGCTCAACTCGCCGGGACGTCCCGTAGGCAACTTGCTGTTCCTCGGGCCCACCGGAGCGGGGAAGACGCGCGTCGTCGAAGCCACGGCGGAAGTGCTGTTCGGCGATCCGCACGCAGTGCTCAAGATCGATTGCGCCGAGTTCCAGCACTCGCACGAGATTGCCAAGCTGATCGGTTCGCCTCCGGGCTACCTGGGGCACCGCGAGACTCATCCGCTGATCACGCAGGAGGCGCTCGCCCAGTATCACACCGAGAAGCTGAAGATCAGCTTTCTGCTGTTTGACGAGATCGAGAAGGCGTCCGACGCGCTGTGGCAATTGCTGCTGGGGATTCTGGACAAGGCGACGCTTACGCTCGGAGATAACCGGCGCGTGGATTTGTCGCAGACGATGATCTTCATGACGTCGAACCTGGGTGGCGGCGAGATCACGGAACTCATGACGGGCGGCATGGGATTTGCGCCGACCGTTCCCGCGGATGCGCGCCCTCGATTGGACGAAAAGGTGGAGAAATCGGCGACGGGCGCGGCCAAGCGGAAGTTTGCGCCGGAGTTCATGAATCGCATCGACAAGACGGTGGTCTTTCGTCCGTTGCGTTCCGAGCAGCTCGAACAGATTCTGGAAATTGAGCTGGCCATGATTCAGCAGCGCGTCCTGGACACGGCTCGAGGGCGCTTCCTTTTCCGCATAAAACCAGCGGCCAAGGACTTTCTGCTGCGCGAAGGGACCGACATGAAATACGGCGCGCGCCACCTGAAGCGGGCGATCGAACGGCACCTCGTTTACCCGCTCGCAAGCCTTCTTGCCACGCAACAGGTTTGTCTGGGCGACGTTATTTCCATCGATTACTCCGCTTTCGAAAACGCTCTTACATTTGAGAAGGAGGCCGAAGGCGCGCTCCTGCCTGTCGGAGAGGCGGAGTTGCAGAGAGGGGTAGGAGCCTCCACCGGCGACGGCCGCGCGATTCCGCTGGTCCGAACGTTTGCCGCCGCGGAGCGGCTGCCTCCCGGGACGTTGCGGAGAATCTGAATCCGGATAGGGCGGCCAGTGGGATCGAGCGTTTCAAAGGAGACTGAATTGCGAGAGGGCGACGGCGTGACGAATCGGTTTCAAGGCAGTGAGTTGACGGCGGAACGCGGTGCGCCCGCCTGGGACATGGCTGCCGCACTCGAGCTTGTGGAAGGAGACCGGGAACTGGTGGAGGAACTTGCGAACCTGTTTGCGGAAGAATGTCCGAACGCCCTGGCTGAGATGCGCGGCGCCCTGGAGGGAAACGACGCTGCTTTGCTGGAGCGTCTGGCTCACACGATGAAGGGTTCGTCCGCGAACATCGGAGCAACCGGCACGTCGCAGCTGGCGCTGGTGCTTGAATCGCAGGCGCGCTCGGGAAAGTTAGACGGGGCGCGGGAACAATTCGCGCTCCTCGAAGCGGAGGCCGGGCGGCTTCTCGCCGAGTTGCGGGCCCTCTCTTCCAGGGCGGCGACGTGAGTTCCTGCTTGTCTCCAACCGCATCTCCCTCCGGAATACCCATGAGCGCTGGAAGCACATCGAAAACCCGCATTCTGATTGCCGAAGACGATCCGGTATCGAGGCGGATGCTGCAGGCGTTTCTTATGAAGTGGGGTTTTGAAGTTGTGGCCGCCGCCAATGGGCTGGAAGCTTTGCGAATTTTGGAAGAAAGCGACGCCCCTCCGCTGGCCATCCTCGACTGGATGATGCCGGGCATGGAGGGTCCGGAAGTCTGCCGCCGAATCCGGCAGCACATTGGGCGCACCTACATTTACGTGGTCCTGCTCACGGCGCGAACGCAGAAAGACGAC
>CAZRKW010000041.1:0-22453 GCA_964600355.1 uncultured Acidobacteriaceae bacterium | reverse complement strand
TGGGGGGGGCCGACCCTTCGATTTCAAGGGTCGGTCCTGTAGCTGTGCAGTGGGCGCAGCCGTGTGCTCCGGGTCTAGACTTCCTGCGCGGTGATCTCGTAGTGGAAGGTGTCGGGATCGAGGCTGTCGAGGCGCCGGTCAGCAGTTTCCCCCTGGGGATACATCAGGAATCCAACCGGCGCGCCGCTCGATCCCGGCAGCGCCACGTCGTGCGCGAAGTTGTACGCCATCCAGTTCATTTCCCAGGAGCCGAATAGCAGCGCCCGCGCCTTCTTCACCATGTCATCGTCAAGCGAACGATTGCCGGGAGGCTCTTCCAGCACCACCTTGCGCACATCGGCCGGATCCACGGGAACCCAGCCATATTCGGTGAGGTAAACCTCCGCGCGGCAGTGCTGCGATTTCGTAACGTTCTCTGACGACGCGCCCAGGCTCTTGTATCCGAGCTGCGACTTGGCGACGCGGATCCCAAACACGTCGCGCGCCGGGAGTCCTGCCGCTCGCGCGAGTCCCACGTAGAGCGAGTTGAGGTCGGCGCACTTCCCGCCGAGGTCCCGCGATTCGAGCATGAAGCGGATATCGCCGGTGCCGCAGCCCCGCGTCTTGGGATCGCGAAACGTGTTGTCGACGATCCACTCGTAAATCGCGCGCGCCTTCTCTACATCGGAATGCGCGCCGCTCGTGATCTCCACGGCGGTTTCCTTCACGATGCCGTCGGTCGGCAGCAACTTCGTAGGGCGCAGAAAATGTTCGAGGTCCGCGCGGCTAGCCCTGTGCGTGTTGCCGCGCGCGGCGGAAGAAAAATCCACCGCGCAATCCTTCGTGGCAATTCTGCTTACCAGCGTGAGCTCCGGCTTTGTGCCGGAAGGGAACTCGGCGGCGAGGATTCCCAGTGAGTCCTGCTTGCTTCCGATGATCTTCGCGGTGCCGCCCGCGGCGTTGAACGAATTCGAAAGCGTCCGCTGAAATGGCGTGGGGCGGGTCAGCGCAGCGGGCAGCCAGATGCGCGTCGCGCCGGACGGATTCAGCACCTGCACCCGTGTGGTTACCTGAAACGTCCGCCAGACCGCCGGCGCTTCGGTACTCGCGAACAGCCCCGCCGCCCCCGGAAGCGCCATGCCCGCCGATACGATCCCAGCCGATCGAAGAAATTCGCGCCGATTCATAGACTCGCTCTCCTTGTAGGTTCGTGAAGCGCTCCGCCCAGGCCGCTATGCGGGTGCATTGTGGGACTGCCGAGACAATCCAATATTTGTCGATGATCGTGTCGAAGATTTTGTGCCAGGCCGGCGCTGATCGAGAAGGTCCAGGCCCGCAGTTGTAATCCTGATCCTGCTGCGGCCATCCACGCGTTCCTGGGTAACCAGGCCACGGTCGTTAACATCCTCCCAAACAGGCAGCCGCGGGCACGACGTGCGCCACGCATCCATCACCTCTTCGTAGCTCCGTTCGCCGCTCGCCACCCATTCCAGTAAATCGAGAATCAGGCTCTCGGGCGCCGCGTCACCCATCGATTGCCCCTCCGCTTAGCCTCGCAAGCACTCCAATATTATCGCATTCAGATTCATTGCAGCCACGTTGGCTGATCCTTGCGAGTTTCCCCGGACTGAAATCCCCGCCCGATTGTTTTACGCCGGAGGCTGCTCCGGCAGGCGCGTGGATTGCCACAGCAGCCAGCGCCAGCGCCCGTTGCTGCGCGTGTAAACTTCGGTGAAATGCATCCAGAGCTTGATGTTCTTGCCCTTCATCACGCCCGTCATATCGCAGCGTCCGGTGAGCACCGCGGTGTCCCCGAAAATGCGCAAGTTCACACCGGACAGATCCAGCGACTTGTAAGCCCACGTACCGTTCTTCATATCGCCGAGAAACTCCGCCTTAGTCTGGACGTTTCCCGACGAATGTGTGTAGGTAAAATCGTCGGTCATGAGCCGCTCGAGCATGGGGACGTCTTCCTTCAGAATCGCCGCGCTGCGCTGCGCATCAAGCTTGCGGATCTCCTGCTCGTCCTTGGAACTGGGCGCGCCATAAATAGCCGATTGCGCAAGCAGCAGGACCGTAGCGACAGCGAATGCCCACTTCATAACCCACCTCCGCGAATCCATCTTGAATCTAAGCTTGATCCCGCATCGTACGCTCCCCGTCTTCCGGGCACAAGATTCCCGCCGCGAACGTAGTCGAAGTGCCCGAGGCCCCTGGGATTGACACCACCTCCATATTTCCAGTATTATCGAAATATGAGCCGCGCCCCCGAAAGTGCCAGTGCAGACCAGGTCGCCCGATACGCCGACATGTTCTCGGCCATGGGAACCGAACCGCGCCTGCGCATCATGCAGCTGTTGCTGTCCGCGCATCCCGAAGGCCTCGTCGTCGGCGATATTCAGCAAGAACTCGATGTTCCCAACTCCACGCTCTCGCACCATCTCGACAAGCTGAAAAATGAAGGGCTGGTGAACGTCCAGCGGGAGAGCACCTTTCTTCGTTACACGGCGAACGCGGAAGCGCTCCAGGAAATCCTGCGATTCCTCTACGCCGAGTGCTGCACGCGGAATAAGGCCCTGAAACCCGCGGAAATCGTCCGAATCTGCAAATAGGAGAAGGCATCCATGAGTGACCCGACTATTAAGGAAGTGGTGAAAGAGAAATACGGCCAAGCTGCCCTCCGCGTCCAGTCGGGCGGAAGCTCCTGCTGCGGCGCTGCGCCATCCTCGGCTTCTGGCTGCGGCGATCCGATTACCTCTAATCTGTACGACGCGCAACAGGCCGGCCAGATCCCCGAGGAGGCGCTGCTCGCCTCGCTCGGCTGCGGCAATCCGACTGCCCTGGCGAAGCTCAATCCGGGCGAAACGGTGCTCGACCTTGGCTCCGGCGGAGGCATCGACGTGCTGCTTTCCGCCAGGCGTGTGGGCCCCACGGGCAAAGCCTACGGTCTCGACATGACCGATGAAATGCTCGCGCTAGCCAACGAAAACAAGCGCAAAAGCGGAGCCGAAAACGTAGAGTTCCTCAAGGGCGAGATCGAGCACATTCCGCTTCCCGATAACTCGGTCGACGTGATCATTTCCAATTGCGTGATCAATCTCTCAGGCGATAAAGACCAGGTGCTGCGGGAAGCCTTCCGCGTCCTGAAACCCGGAGGCCGCTTTGCCGTGTCCGACGTGGTGACCCGCGGCGAAATTCTTCGCGAGATCCGCGAGAGCGTGCTGCTGTGGGTCGGATGCGTGGCCGGCGCTCTCGACGAAGAAGCCTACAAAAGCAAGTTGGCTGCAAGCGGTTTCGAACAGGTGGGCGTGGAGCCTACGCGAATTTACCAGGCGGCCGACGCGCGTGAATTCCTCGCCGCCGCGGGGATCGACGCCGACGCCATCGCCCCTGAAGTGGACGTTAAATTCATGGGCGCTTTCATTCGCGCCGTGAAACCCGCCGCGCAACCCACTCAAGCGAAGAAAACCTGCTGCGGCCCGGAGTGCTGCAGCTGAACCTGCCGGGAAAGGCCGCTGAATGCCCGGAACATACAATGTGCTCTTTCTCTGCACGGGCAATTCTGCCCGTTCCATCATGGCCGAGGCTATTCTCAACCACAAAGGCAAGCCCTACTTCACGGCTTACAGCGCGGGAAGCCATCCTTCGGGCGCAGTGCGGCGCGAAGCTCTTGCGCAGCTCGAACGCGCCGACATATCCATCGAAGGCCTTCGGAGCAAGAGCTGGGACGAATTCGCAAAGCCGGGTATCCCGAAGATGGATTTCGTGTTCACGGTCTGCGACAACGCCGCCAGGGAAGCGTGCCCCTTGTGGCCCGGCCAGCCGATGACGGCGCATTGGGGCATTCCCGACCCGGCTTCCGTCGCTGGAAGCCCTGAGCAAATCGAGCGCGCCTTTCGCGACGCTTTTATGCTGCTCGACCGCCGGATCGGCCTGTTCCTCAGTTTGCCTCTTTCGAGCCTCGACAAGCTGGCGATTCAGAAAGAAATTGACAAGATCGGGCGCCAATGAGATCCACCCTCCCCGCGCGCGTCGTCGCGGAATTCGTCGGAACGGCTTTTCTCGTGGCAGCCGTGGTTGGTTCGGGAATCATGGCGGAGCGCCTCTCGGGCGGGAACACGGCTCTGGCTCTTCTCGCCAACACGATTGCCACCGGTGCGGCGCTGGTTGCTCTTATCCTCACATTCGGGCCGATCTCAGGCGCCCACTTCAATCCTGTTGTGTCCATCGCCGATGCCATCGAAGGCGGCCTGCCGTGGACGGAAACGCCCGCCTACGTGCTGGCTCAAATCTCAGGCGGCATCGGTGGCGCGATTCTGGCCAACGCGATGTTCGCGCTTCCGCTTGTCTCCGCGTCGCACCGCGTCCGTAGCGGAACGGCTCAGCTGTTAAGCGAATTCGTCGCGACGTTTGGACTGCTCTGCGTAATCTGGGGCTGTTCGCGTTCCCGCTCCAGCGTCGTCCCGTTCGCGGTGGGAGCCTACATCACCGCTGCGTACTGGTTCACGGCGTCCACCTCGTTTGCCAACCCTGCGGTCACCATCGCGCGTTCGCTGAGCGACACCTTTTCCGGCATTCAACTGCGCGACGTGCCGCCGTTCGTCGTCGCGCAGCTCGCGGGCGGAGTCGCAGCGACGTTTCTCTTTCGCTGGCTGGTTCCGTCGCTGCCGTCTGCCGCGAACAAAGTCGTCGTGCCGCGCGAAACCGGAACCTGAAGCGAACGCCCGTTGGCAGTAAGTAACCATGCGGATCATTCTGTCAACTACAGGAAACGACTCTTTAAGGCTCCGCTCTGTGTCCTTTCGTGAACACTCTCCGGACCTCCCCTTCCCATGTCTTTCGAATTTCCCTTCAGTCAAGTTGATTTCACGTCGGCCGACGCCGGGGCAGATATAAGTCCTTATGATTCAGTCATGAAGGTTGGCATCCCAGCTGCTACTAGGCAGGTAGCAGTGTTGCTGCAACTGCGAATCTCTGGGAGGAAAAATGTTTAAGAAATTGGCACTACTGGCACTCGCGAGCAGCTTCATGCTGACGGCGAAGGCCGACACCATCGTCTCAAGTTCGGCGACCAATACGACGAACAATTCCGGTTTCGCCACTCAGAATATTGCTCCGAATCCGCAATGGGCCCCCGCCCTGCCCGGTTCGAACTGGGTGTCGTATGCTGTCACCGGAGACCCGTCGGCGCCGGGCTACACCGTTCTTCCGAACGGCACCGCGGCGATTTTCACGCAGACGTTCACTCTTGGCGCACCGGTGGAAAACGGCTTTTTGAACGTACTGGCCGATGACACCACGTCCGTCATCCTGAACGGCACCACGATTTTCGCTGCGAACCTCGGTGGTTCCTATCCGACCTGCTCAAACATCCCCATCGGCTGCTTGACCAGCACGGAAGCATCCATCAACCTCACCCCTTACATTGGCCTCTTCACGACTGGGGTCAACACGCTGTCTTTCCAGGTGTATCAGGAAAACAATGTTTCCTACGGCTTGGATTACTACGGAGACATCAATACCCCTGAGCCTGGAACGCTTGCGATGCTCGGCATCGGACTGGTCGGCCTGTTCCTGATGGGCCGCCGCGAAGTTGCCGGCACCTTCGCCAGCTAGTTTTTCCTCGAAGTTTCATTTCCAAGGGAAGCTGAACTCGCCCGAGTCAGCTTCCCTTTTTTTTTTGCCGCATCGCCGTTTTTCTCTGGCGCGCCAGTCCCTTTTTCGCACCGCTGGCGATTTCTTCAGAAGCAGCCAGTGATATAGTGTGGGCGCTCGGAAGGCCGCGTGGAGGCTTTCCCGGAGGTTTCGATGCGTCCAAGGGGCATTTCTTTGCTGGTTCTCGCCGCTGCTGTCTGCGCGCCGCTGCTTTCTCTGGCGCAGAATCCCGCGGCCAACACGCGGCCCGCAACACTCGACATTTATGTGATCGACGTGGAAGGCGGCAACTCCACCCTCATCGTGACGCCCAGCCGCGAATCCCTGCTCATCGACACCGGCTATCCCCCGCCCGCCGCCTCGCGCGACGCAGGCCGCATCATGGACGCAGTCCACGACGCCGGCCTCCAGCAGATCGACCACCTCGTCACCACTCACTGGCACGGCGACCATTTCGGCGGCCTCGCGGAACTTGCATCGCGCATCCCGGTCCGCGAGTTTATCGATCACGGACTTCCCGATTCCGAACCCGCGCAGTCCGCCGCAAACGCCAGCACAGCCGCTTTCCTGCGAGACGTCTACCCCGAGCTTTACGCCAAGGCCAAACACACCGTGGTGAAGCCGGGAGACAGAATCCCCATGACCGGCCTCGACGTGCGCGTGGTCACGTCCGCGGGCAAAGTGATCGAGAAACCGCTGCCCGGAGCCGGTCAGCCGAATCCTTATTGCGCGGATGCATCTGCGGACAGCGCGTCACCGGTTCTTTTTGCGGAAGATGCCCAATCGGTGGGCCTCTTCTTCACCTTCGGCAAGTTTCGCGCCGCTCACTTGGGCGATCTCGTGAAGAGCAGGGAATTCGCGCTGATGTGCCCGGTGAACCGCCTGGGCTCAGTGGACGTGCTCCTGGGTTTGCATCACGGCCAGGCTACGTCGAATTCAGCGGCGCTCGTACACGCGCTTCACCCGCGCGTCGCCATCATGAATAACGGCACACGGAAGGGCGGGGAACCCGACGTGATGAAAGTGCTGCACACGTCCCCGGGGCTGGAAGATTTGTGGCAGCTCCATTTCTCGCTGCTGAGCGGCCAGGAGTACGCCCAGCCGGGAATGTTCATCGCCAACACGATCGACGATCCCCGCCCCGAAATGCCCCTAGACCCCATAACCGGCCCTCCGACCGCCATGCCGGCAGCGCCGGTCCACAGCGGGAAAGCATATTGGATCAAGGTCTCCGCCCAGCCCGACGGCACCTTCACCGTCACCAACCAGCGCAACCAGTTCACCAAGACCTACGCCGCGCACGCGAAGCCCGCAGCGAACTAAGTTTTCGCGCCGCCAGATAATCTCAGCGTACTCCTCAGCGTTCGAGAACGTCCTTATAGGCATTCAGCGCGATTTTCTTTGGCTGGCGATCGAGCACGAAGTCCACCGAGCGCGTCGAGTTTCCGGCGACCCCGATCTGTCCCAGCCGCACCATGCCGTTTCCGTAATCGGCAAAGATCGGAACGAACATCGCGAAGTTGTTGTCCACTTCGCTCTGCGTAATTTCCGCGTGGACTTTGGTCTTGCCGCCCTCCGCGGGTTGCAGTTCGTACTTGAAGGCATACTTCGGCACAAGTGTCCCGTAGACCCACTCGTTGAAGAACCAGTCGAGGCGGCCGTTTCGCTGGAGGTCCATCTGTTTGGTCATGTGCTTTTCGGCGACGGCCTTGAACGATTCCGTAGAGGCTGGCACATCGCGATGGCTCTGCATGAAGTCATGCATCATGTCGATGAACGCCTGCTCGTTCTTTCCGGGGACCGCCGCATCGTCGTACAGGAGCGACCTCAGCATCAGCAACACGTATGCGCCCTTGGAATACGTCACGCCCTGGTACGCGTCCTCCGAGTGCGGCGTATCGAGACGCATTCCCAGCCACAGCGGCCCCGCGTCATTCGGTGAAACGCCGAAATTATTCTTGTCGAGGACGCGCACTCGCTGGCGCTCCCAGAAGTCGATGTAATCCTTCTGCCACTTCGCGCCCATGGCCTCTTGCAGGAATAATCCCGCGGCAAACTCCGCAAAGCCCTCCGAGAGCCACTGGTCGTGATAGGAAGCCCAGCCCACTCCGTGCCCGAACCACTGGTGCGCCACCTCGTGCGGCGTCACTTCGCGGACAAAGCCGGTGAACTTCGTATCGATCTGCCCGAACATCATCCAGCGCTGCGTGGAGTCGATGTAAGCCGAAATCGGCAGGTACACCAGATTTGGCCACGACTGCCCGAAGTTGAAATCCGGCTGTTCGGTGATGTAGATGTTGTCGTAGGGCGCCTTCCCGAAATAAAGCGTGCACACCTGCAGCTGCGCCCGCGTCTGGTCCAGGGCGTACTTGGTCATCCCGTCGGGCGCCATCGAGCCGAGAATTTGGTGGGCCTTCAGAACGTCCGGCAGCTCCGTCAGATAATATCCGGAGATGTCGTAATGGGTGATCGTGTCCTGGAGGTCCACCTTTTTGTACTGCCCGTAGTTTAATCCGGCCACCGCCACCGGCACGGGCGTCACCCAGTGCGACACGGCAAATCCAGCCTCGGTCGATTGCCCCTCGAGCTTGCCGACGCTGATCACCACGTTCGAAGGCGGCACTTTGAACGTGAGATCATAGAGCGCCTTTTCGCCAAAGCCATTGAGGTTGGGATACCAGGATTCCCGCGCGCGCACGTAGTAGCTTCCGCTCCCCGCGTTCACCAGGACTTTGTCGCCCACATACTCCACGGTGATCGAGCTTTCCTGCCCCATCGCCGGAGCCTGGTCCAGCACCGCGTAGAACGACCCGTCGTTCTTCCGATTCTCTTGGATGAAATGCAGGTCGTGGCCGCCCGCGTCGGTAACCCGCGCGACGCGCAGGTTCGGCAGCAGGTTGAATCGCATCACGCGTTCGCCCGCCACCAGCGGCTCGAACGTAAGGCTGGCGCGGCTGTAGAGATGATCGTTCTTGGCGATCACCGTCTCGATGTTGTAGCGATGCGTCGCAAAGAGCCGCCGGTCTTCGCGGGAATTCGCGGTGTTGGCCAGCACCTCGGATTTCAGGTGCTCGGAGTACCAGATTCCGTCGTCGGCGTCCGCCCCGCTGCTATTGATGAGCGCCACTTCCTCCGGCGAATCGATCTGCGGGAGGGCGCCCACGCGCTCGCGCATCAGGAAGCGCAAATCCTTGTGGCGCGTCCCGCGCAGATAGGCGTTGAAAAACGGCGGATGCTTCGGATTGTAGAGCGCCGCCAGCACTTCGGCGTCCACGTTATCGATCGCTTCGCCTTCGAGCAGCGACTGCGTAAATCCCTGGGGGTTTTCATCGCGCCGGCGAACCTTGTTTTTCCACTCCTGAAAAACGGTTGCCGCTTCGGGGGGCGCATCCGTCTTGTCGCCCAGCACGGCGGAGAAATTCGCATACTCGCCGGGCGTGAAGCGGAACACCGCCTGCGTGAAATCCTCCTCGGCCGCCGGACCGCCCGCGCGGCGAGTCATCTCCCGCGTGTCCAGACCGCCCAGGGGCTTCAGCGTGAAGTGTCCGTCGCCCACAAAAATCGCGCCGGTCTCGAAATTGTTCACCAGCGCCAGAAAAGTAATCGTCCCCGATTTAAGCTCGAACGTGCCCACGTCCATCGTGAGCGTGGCGTTGGTGCAGCGGTAGGTTGGTCCCAGCCCAACGTCGCGAAGTTGCCGGTAGAGTGGGTCCGAGTTCGCAAAAGCCGCGCTCTTGTCGGTAACTTCGACGCTGGTCTGCTGCGCCGCGATCACCAGGCTAATGGCGACTTCCGCGTTTCCGTGCAGATCCACTTGTTTCACCGATTCGTCAAAGCCGTCTCGCGTGACGCGAACGGTGTAAGTGCCCGCGGCCAAATTCGGCGCCGCGAACTTGCCCGCCTCGTCAGAAGTAAGAACGAGCGGCGCAGCCAGCCCGCCGCCGCTGATCTCCACCCGCGCCCCAGCCACAACCGCCCCCGAAGGGTCCTTCACCGTGCCGGAAATAGTGTCCGCGCGGACGCCCGTCGCGCACGCCAGACAAAGCAGCGCCAATAAAAGCAGCCACATAATCAAGAACAAGGAATTAGAATTCCTGGCTAGCGGTTCGTCAGGGCGGCTCATGCGCTCTCCTGAGAGGTGTTTGGGGTGCTGTTATTGCGCTCCGGCGGAAGGGAACTGTATTATAGAAGCGTAATAAGTACAATATGAAGTAATAGAGACTCGAATACCAGTACGCCTATGGCTGAGGGAAGCCTGGCGTCGGTTCTCGTTCGGAATGATCGGTGACGATGAACGGCACGGTCGGACGCGATAATGCCGTAAGATAAGCTGAAATTAACGGCCGTGTGGGAGCTGTCGGAGGAAATTGGAATGGAATGGATCAATTCATTCACAATGGCAATCTTTCTTTTTGGACCATGCTGCTTTGCACAAACGCCTCCGAATGCAGTAAGCGACAAGTCAGCCACCCTGAAGCCGGAATTCTCGCTTGTAGTCGCTCCGCCAGCTGGCCCTATCAGGTTAGGAGTGGCCATCAACGTTTCTGTCACCGTGACCAACGTCAGCGGCAAGGAGATCTATTGGGCGACCGAAAGCCCCGACACTCCATACCGGGCATTCGATATCTTACTTAAAAAAGACGGCCAGAAAGTGGAAACGACGGTCTTCCACCGAAAAATCACGGGAACACAAAGGCCGGATGACCCTGCCGATGTAGAGTTGGGAAATGCGACGGTGTCTCCTATTCCACCAGGTAAATCCTTTACTCTCTCAATAGATCTCACGCGGCTTTATCAGATCACCGAACGCGGCGCGTTCACTTTGGACGTTGGTCGCTACGACGAAGATACTAAGACAGCAGTTCACTCCAACACTCTGATCCTGAACATCGAACCCGAATTCTCGATTGTAGTTACTCCTCCGGCTGGCCCTATCAGGTTAGGAATGCCCATCGACCTTTCCGTCACCGTGACGAACATCAGCGGCAAGGTAATCTACTGGGAGGCCGAAAGCCCCGACACTGCCTACCGGGCGTTCGATATCTCGCTTAAAAAAGCAGGCCAGGAAGTGGAAACGACGGTCTTTTACCGTAAAATTACGAGTACACAGAGACCGGATGACCCTGCCGATGTAGAGGTGGGAAATGCGACTGTGTCTCCTATTGCGCCCGGTAAATCCTTTACCTTCGACTTAGATCTCAAGCGGCTTTATCAGATCAAGTTACCTGGCGAGTACACTTTAGAAGTTAGTTGCTACGACGACACTAAGACATCGGTTTTCTCCAATACTCTTACCCTGAACATCGTTCCATAGTCGCGGCGCCTTTCCCGCGAGCCTTTATCCGTGAGGGGCGATCTAGCCAATTGCTATCGACGCGCGAAGACTCCCATCTTGCTCCCGCAACCCGAAACCTGTATGTTTCGTCATGGCAACACCAGCGCAGCCTGGTGACACCCCTTCTACCGGCGCGATAGCAGCGCCACTCGGTGGCGACGCAAACGCTGCCGGTTACGGCCTGCGGCGGGCCGTCCTTTCGCCGATGGAAACGCTGGCGCAGTCGATTTCCACGATCGCGCCCACTACCTCTCCCGTCGCCACAATCCCCCTGGTTTGCGCCCTCGCGGGTAACGGTACTTGGCTCGCCTATGTTCTGGCGACCGCCGCCGTCCTCCTGGTCGCCTGGTGCGTAGGACGCTTCGCGCGGTATTCCTCCTCGCCCGGCTCGCTCTATTCCTACGCCACGATGATCCTCCCGCCCTGGCTCGGCGCCACCGCCGCCTGGAGCCTTCTGCTCGCCTACGTGTGCGGCGGCGCGTGCTGCATGGGCGGCTTCTACCACTTCGCCGCGGTGATGCTGCGCGACGCCACCAATCACTTCGCCTTCAACGTGTTTCTCGCAGCGCTGGTCTCCATCGTCCCCATGTGGTTTGCCTGGCGCGACGTGAAAATCTCCGCCCGCCTGATGCTCTCCTTCGAGGCGGCATCGGTAGCGCTCATCGTCGCCGTCATCGCGCTCGTGCTCGTGCGCCATGGGCTCCATCCTGACCTGGCGCAGCTCCATCTGCGCGGCGTCAACGGCAGCGGCTTTCGCCTGGGACTGGTGCTAGCGGTGTTCAGCTTCACGGGGTTTGAGAGCGCCACCACCATGGGAGCGGAAGCGCGCGACCCCCTGCGCACCATTCCCCGCGCCGTGATCCAAAGCGCCATTCTAGGCGGCGCTTTCTTTACCATCTGCGCCTACGCGGAGGTCCTCGGCGTCAGCATGGGAGCCCAGAACCTCGCCACCGCCGATGCACCCCTCCACGTGCTGGCCAGGGTAAGCGGTGCGCCGGCGCTGGGGCTGCTGATCGATATCGGCGTGCTCGTGAGCCTGTTCGCCGGAGTGCTGGCCTGCATCAGCGCCGCCGCCCGCGTCCTGCTGCTGATGGCCCACAACGGCCTCGCGCACAGCGGCCTTCGCGCCACGCATTCGCGCAACGAAACTCCGGGCGTAGCAATCGCCGTCACCGGCCTCGCGGCGTTTATCCCGGTAGCCACTCTGGCGGCCCGCGGCAACAGCGGACTCGACGTCTACGGCTGGATGGGCTCGCTAGCCACCTACGGCTTTATGGTCGCCTATGGACTCGTCTGCATCGCGCTCCCGCGCTACCTGCGCGACCACCACGGCGTCGTGAACGTGGCGGCGAAAGTCATTCCGGTGCTGGGCTTCCTCGCGATGCTGTTGGCGACCGTAGCCAATCTGTATCCCGTGCCGGAAGGCCCGTACGGCAAACTGCCTTATATTTATCTCGCGTACATGGCCGCGGTACTTTTGTGGTTCGCCTTCAGCCCGCGCGCAAGATCTGCCGCGCGCGAAGAAGTTTCCAGCGACGCCTAGAAAATGTGCCTCGCAGCATGATTGAATTGACTCGTTTCGAATAAAAAATGTGGGTGACAAATTCGCATAACAAATTCGCATAACAAAGAGGAGCCAACATGAAGCCCTACATCACCAAAGACACCCCGGTCACCGATGAAGTCCTCAACGCCATCGCCCATCTCCCCACCAAAAGCCTCCCGAAGCTAGTCGAAGACGCCTTCTTCCAGAAGCTCACCGACAAGGACTTCATGCGCATAGGCGTCCTGCTGGCCATGAAGGGTTACGAAGAAGGCGGCTCGCCGATCGGCGGCGTAATCATCGACAACGCCACCCGCCGCATCGTCGGCAAAGGCCACAACACGCTCGTCCAGGAAAACCATCCCTACAACCACGGCGAAACCTCCGCCGCCCGCGACGCCGGCCGACTCGACTTCAGCCAGACGACAATGTTCACCACGCTAAGCCCCTGCGACATCTGTGCCGCCCTAATCCACACCCTGCAATTTCAGCGCCTGGTGATAGGCGACGCCACCAACGGCTCCGGCAACGAAGACATGCTCCGCAAGAAGGGCGTCCAGGTGGACGTAATGGAAGATCCCGTCGGCGTAGCCTTCTACACGAAGTACGCCCAGGAGAAGCCCGACCAGAACCTCGAAGACTGGCAGGGCCTCGCAGCAGTCCGCAAAAAGTACGCCGCCAAAGCCTAGCCAGCCCCAGTGGCCGCAGCGCAAAAGCGCAGCGGCAAAAACGCACGCCCGGCGGCGCCGTTGCCGCGACGGATCCGTCTGTGTAGCAAGATCGATTTTCGTCAGGCCACGGATTCATCCGTGCCGCAGATGCCGGAAAAGTCTATGCGGCTTCAGCCGCTGAGGGACGATTGACCCAGTCGCCGCAAAGGCTCTACGGCTCCAGACCCAGAATCCGCGCCGGATTGGTCTTCGCCATCAGATTGATCTCCTCCACCGAAAATCCCTGCTTCTGCAGCAGTTGCATGAATTCCAGCAGCGCCTGCGGATGCAGCGGCGGGGGAGGCTTGTGCGGCGAGCCGAAATCCGTGCTGAGGATGCAGTGCTCCGGCCCCACCTGGCGCATCCCGTCGGCATACACGGCGATGGGGCGCTGCGGCTTCGATCCATACACCGCGTTGTAGGCGAATTCGAGATAAGCTCCGTCGCGCGCCGCCTCCTGCATCTGCGGAATCGTCATGTGCGTGAACATTCCCATCGCGTTCTTAACGATGATGTGCGTCACGCCCCGCGCATGCGCCTCATGCACGGCCATCAACGCCTCTTCCGGCGCGATGTCTCCGGTTTCGAGCACCATGTCGTGGTGCTGCGCCATGAAGTCGAACAAGTCCAGTACGCCGGGCAGCAGGTGGCCGTCCTTCGAGATGGGAACCGTCGCCCCGGTCTGCTTCAGCGTCCGGCGAAAATTCTCCGAATCGAAATCCGGCAGAAAAACGATGCGCCCGTAGCCGCCCTTCATCATCGTCATGCGCTTCACGGCTTCCAGATTGATTCCGCCCACCGGCAGGTTCAGCACGATCCCGCCAAACACGTCGATGCCCGGAACGTCCTTCCGGACCATGTAAGCCAGCGCCGCCGTCGACTCGTAGTGGTTCGTCAACACCAGCGCGCGCATGCCCATATCTTTGCCAATGCGCGCCACATCGTCGGCATCAGCAGTGCGCTCGTCGGAGTCCGGCCCACTATGCACGCGAAAATCAATCGCGCCCTTAAGGTTCACCTCCGACTGCCCACGCGCCGGCACCCCAGCCGCCAGCAAAAACAAAACCAGCCAAGCCCACCGCAGTTGCCGCAAGCATCGCCCGCCCGCAATTCCCAATATTCCGCTCATCCGATTCTCCTGGCAGCCGCGCCGGCCCACAACCCGCCGCCGCGCCACATGTAGTTTCCAGTGTGCCCCGCGCATCCTATCTTTCTCCCGCTCTGAATACAACCCAGCGCAGCCCGGAGCAGGGTTGTGCCTTTCCGGGTGCCCGACCCTCCGTGTAGAGGGTCGGAAGGCACCGCGTAAATTCCCGACGCCGACCAAATCGCCGCGAGACGACATCGCTAGAAAGTTGCAGCACAGTGAAAACGGCACACGTAGAGGTTCGGTGAAAAACCTGAATGTTATTAGATTGCGGGAAAAAATCGAATCGACGATGAACAACCGGCAGCTTTAAGTTTTCTCCGCAGCTAGCTCATCCAGCGCGGCGGAAGCCTTGCTAAGGTTATCGACGCCAAACACCAGCAGCGCCTCATCCGATCCCGGCTCCAGCCCGCAGTACGAGTAATCGATATTGACGCCCTTTTCTCCCAGTCGCGCGGCCGCTCGCCCCAGCTCCCCCGGACGGTGCGGCAGCCGCACGACGGCGGCGGTAGTCTCCTCGAAAATCATCCGCAGACCTCCCATCACGGATTTGGCCGCGGCCTGATCATCCACCATGATTCGCGCCAGGCTTTCGCCCTCCTCCACGTACGACTGAAAGCCTAGAACGTTCACGCGCGCCTGCGCCAGCGCGAGAAAGAACTTCCCCAACGCGCCGGGCTTATCTTCGATCGTTACCGTAAATTCCTTAGCCTTAGCCATGCGTCCTGCTCCTTGGTTTCCCCGAAACACAATTTCACGCGAATACGCCCTCAAGGACAACAGAAATATGTCGGGAGCACCGAACTTGGTGTTCCGCTCGCGGCGGAGGGAAGTGCGAGCCAACTCAAGTCTTATCGCAGAACACGACCCAGAGAAACGAGCCCAGCCCCTTAAACGCCAATCCCAAATTTAAGATAAGGCGACTTTTGTAGAACCTGTACTTCAGAGCAGTTCCTTTTGGACGACCCTCTGTTTTAGTCTGTTCAGGGATACTCTCCCCTATTTCGGCATACGAAACGCCGCAAGAGAATTTCACAAGAGGCTCCGAGAAACCGTGACGATCAAAAAGCGTCCGTTAAGCGCGGATGGCACCAGACTCGAGCGCCGCAAAAGCCGCCGATTCAATGTCGCGGTTCCCGTCGAAGTCAGCTGGCGCGGGCCCGACGGCAGCGCCATCAAAGAAGAGGCCGTCGCCCGGCAGGTGAACGCCAACGGCGGCTACCTGAAGATGGAGGTCTATCCCGATTCGGGCGCCCGCGTGACCCTGGCAAATTTCGCTACCGCGGAGACCGCCGAAGCGCGAGTGCTCGCCACGCCACACGCCCGGGAAGGGGTCGCCAACGGCATCGTCGTCGAATTGATCGCGCCGAACGAAGCCTTTTGGGGTGTGGATTTGCAGATCGAGAAGGCCAGCTTCGAATTGCATAACCTGGAAAAGGCCCTTCAATTCGATGACACCGACTCCCGCCTGCTAAAGGAATATCGCGAGGCCGCCGAGTGCATCCGCAAGATCGCTTCCGGCGTTCAAAGCCTCCGCGACACCCAGTCGCACGGCCAGGATGACTCCGAATTGCTTTCCGAGATGGCCACCGGCCGCATCCGTCGCGCAATAGATCTTTGCGCCGAGGTAGTAACCGACCTAGATGCCGGCCACGCGAAAATCAGCTCGAAAGACGCCGAAGCCCTCTATCGCACGCTCGAATATCTCTGCGGCCGCATAAGCCGCAGCGCTACGCCCGAACCCGCACCCCACGTGCCCGTGTCACAAACGAACGACGCCCGCGCGCGCAAGTTAGTCCCCGCCGTGCCCATCACCCGCAAAGCTCGCTAGCACCCGCGAACACACGGTCCAGCTCGCAGACCCAGGATTCGTGAACCAAGCCCGTTCGTGCGGCGAACCTAAGTGGGCAGCCTGTCCACATCGCCGTGGAGTCGAATTCTCAAAAAGTGTCCCGAACAAGACAGACAAAACCGATGAGGGAGCCTATAATGTCCGTGAATAACGGCGGATGCTTTTCCTGCCCGGGAAACGAGGAGCTATCGAAAAGAATCGTTTGAACTGGGCCATCACGCCTGTCCTGCTGTTGTTCCACGTGGGCGCTCTGGCGGCGCCCTTCTTCTTCAGCTGGCACGCGCTGTTCGTCGCAATCTTTTTATACTGGCTGACGGTGAGTCTCGGGCTCGGCATCTGTTATCACCGCCTGCTTACCCATCGCTCCTTCGCGACACCCAAGTGGTTTGAGTACTTTCTCACCGTTTGCGGCGTGGCGGCTTTGGAAGGGGGCCCGCTGCTGTGGGTATCCACGCACCGCAAGCATCACCAGTTCGCCGACGAGGAAGGTGACCCGCACTCCCCGCGCGACGGCAAGTGGTGGGCGCATGTCGGCTGGATCCTGGTCGGCAACGCGTTGCGCCAGGACGTTTCAACCCTCCAACGCTACGTCCCCGATCTCGCCAAGGACAAGTTTCACGTCTGGCTCACGAAGTACCATCTTCTGCCATCGCTTATTCTCGGAGTCGCGTTGTACACGATCGGCGGGTTCCGCTTCGTATTGTGGGGCGTTTTCCTGCGCACCGTCGTAGGGCTCCACGTAACGTGGCTAGTCAATTCCGTCTCGCATATTTGGGGAGCCCGCCCCTTCGCCACCCGCGATGCGTCCACCAACAACTGGTGGGTGGCGTTGCTGAGTTTCGGCGATGGCTGGCACAACAACCATCACGCCCACCCGGTCTCGGCCCGTCACGGCCTCAAGCGGTATCAAATCGACTTCAACTGGTACACGATCGAACTGTTCCAGCTCCTGGGATTAGCCTCCCACATCCACCAAGCCCAGCTACGCGCCGCGAATGGCGAAAACGACGGGGACGCCACTACCCGAATTCTCCCCAGCCTCGACTGAACCATGCCGGATCCCAAAATCATCTCCACGCCTGGCCTCAACCTGCATATCGCAACGCATCCAGACGCCGTCGTCGTGAACTGCCGCGGCAGCCTGACGTTCGAGAACTCCGATTTTGTGAAGCGCGAAGTAAAAAGAAGAATGCCGGAAAAGGGCCGAATGGTCCTCGATCTCAGCGAGGTCACCCGCATGGACAGCTCAGGCCTGGGCGCAGTCGTCGCGTTGTATCTTTCCGCCAGAAGCAGAAGCTGCGAGTTCGATCTGATTAACCTGAACAAACAAATCCGCGACCTCCTGGCAATCTCCAATCTACTCTCGATTTTCGAGACCGTCGGACGCCACGGCATGCGCATGCCCTAAGTCGATCGAACCCCTTGCCCGAATGCCTGGAGAGCCGCGTCTTCTCCTGGGTATATTTCGAAAAAAGTATTCAGCCGGCAAACACTAAGCACATCCAGCACTTTCTGGCTCACGCCGGCCAGTTTTATCTCTCCTCCCATCTGCCGCACGACGGAATAGGACCGCACCAGCTCACCCACGCCGTAACTGTCGATAACGTCGACGCGCGCAAGAGTGAGCACGAATTTCCTCGCTCCATTGCCGGAGAAGACGTGAATCAGGTCCCGCAGTTTCGTCTGGCCGTCAGCCAGAGTGAACCTCCCCACCGCCTCCACCACGACGACGAGTCCGATCTCGCGAGTGTCAAGTTGAAATCCCATGGACGGCTTCATAGCCTAGATGAAAAGAGCGTGTCAGTGAAGGGCTCTGTCAGGGCGGATGAAGAGCGCAAGCACACGTGCCCGCCTGAAGCAGGGAAGAAAATCCAAAGTCTAGTTGCGCGCCAGCCCCGAAGAAACATAGGATGCCCCGGGCGAGGAAATTTCATCCACGAAACCAGGGGGCGAAAGTGATCGAAAGAAGAGGGAAGTCAGCATTCCTAGCAGCGGTAGCGGTGTTGATCCTGGCAAGCAGCGTGGCTTCGGGCAAATCGGGCGCGAGCGCCAGCGCCGCCAAAAGCACGCAGTCCGATTCCGCGGCAGGCTCGAAACTCCCCGCGGTAGCCTACTTCTCCAAAGCCGAAGTCGACGCCAACTTCGAGCATCCCAAGGCCATGGACGACACCATCTACGCCCCCGACTATGGCTCGCACAATTTCAAGGTCAAGACCAGCAAGCGCACCAAAACCATCGCCGCCGAAGTCCACACACAGTGGACCGATGTGATCTACGTAGTGAAAGGCTCAGCCACCCTGGTAACCGGCGGCCAGCTCAAGGACGACATAACTCCCCGCACTTTCCCCGACGGCACCCCCTTCAACGAATCGAAAATGGCCCGCAGCATAGTAGGCGGCCACCCGCGCCGAGTCTCCGTAGGCGACGTAATCATAGTTCCCAACAACGTCCCGCACTGGTTCAAAGATATAGACGGCCCCTTCTGGTTCTTCAACGTAAAAACCCGCTAGCCCACCGCCAGCGGTGTTAGTCGGGACTTGATGCCTCTTAGGCTAACGCAGCCTTTGCTCGGCTGCTTGCTTGCCACCCGTCGACTGTTTCCTTTGCAAAGTCCTCGTATCTGCGCGGCGGATGTCCCAGCAACTTCGTTAGAGTCTCAATATCTCCGTCCTCCGCAGCGAAGCCGCGCTCCAGATAGCCTTGGAACATCATGCGAATGTCAAATGCCGACCACGACGGCGCGCTCTGCCGCATTGTTTCTTCAAAGGAGTCCAGGTCTTCTCCAGGGTATTTAATTTCCTTGCCAAGCACCCCGCCCCAGATAGACGCAATCTTTTTGCCGCTAAGAATCTCAGGACCATTCAGGTTGTAGGTCTTCCCCAGGTGGTCGCCGCTTGTCAGTGCGATGGCAGCGGCTTCGCCGATATCACGCGTGTCCACGGCAGAAACGCCAGGCGTTCCGAGTGGCATCGGATACATGCCTGCCTTCATCAGCGCGTCTTTCAAAGAGACATCGTTCTGGAAAAAGTAATTCGGGCGAATGATTGTGAAGGGAAGATTGAACTCACGCAGAGCGCTTTCCATCGCAAGTTTCGAGGCGAAGTGAGGGACGTCTTTGAACTCTTCGGCCTTGAAAACGGAGTGATACACGATCTGCTTAAGCTTCAGCTTCTTTGCCAGGTCGTACGCGATCAGCCCCTGGGTCAGTTCGTCGGCAACGACGGCATTCAAAAGGTAGAGCTTGTCGACTCCGTCGAGCGCGTTACGCACCGAGACCGGATCAAGCAGATCTCCCCGCACGCTTTCGACTCCTTCCGGCATCTTCGTCGAAGCATCCTCTTTGCGAACCAGAGCGCGAACGCTAACGTTGCGTTTGACCAGTTCCTTGATTACTTCCGACCCAACCCTGCCCGTACCGCCTGTGACGAGAACCTTCATCGTAAAGCTCCTTGAAAGTAGGTCGTTGCATTTGCCGCCGTGCTTATAACGAGCGCGAGAATATCGACGGGGCTTCCGCGCTAATCGAACCGGATGTGCGACATAGCCGTTCAGAATAAGCACCTGGTTTAGGTACGCAAGCAAATCCAGGTCTCGCAATCCATTGCCCGCATTCCGAGTGTCGCACTTGCGTTCAGGGCGCACAGTGCAGTTCGACACACTTTTTAGAAGCTGATGCACATTGCGACGAGCTAGCTGTGATAACGTGCAGTTCAGGCGTCCAAAAAATGCCTGAGAAGGGAAAGATTTACCGGGGGGCAGGAGTTCATCGCCGATGTGGAGGACGAAGCATCTGTGCGGTTTTGCTCTAGCCTTTGCGGGTGCCCGACCCTTCGGTTTTAAGGGTCGGTCTGTTGCCTTTGCTTTAGCCGTGGCTTTTGGCTGTCATCCTGAGCCTGTACGCGCGAAGCGCGGACGGGTGAGGGACCTGCTTCTTCTTTTTTCCTTTTCCGTTGTTTGCCCGTCATCTTGAGGAGCAGAGCGACGAAGCATGGTTCTCCATCGCTCGCTTTTCGAGCGATGAATCGCTCTTCGTGCGCCAATGCGAGCAACATCACTGCAACGTGCCGAACCTTTTAGAGGGCCGCAGCTTCCGAGCCCCGACACAATCGAACGGCGCGCAGCGCCTACCTCTCGCGGCGCCTTTGCCGCGAGCCGTTCTCCTCTACCTCCTTTGCCTCCTCAACCTCCTCTGCCTCCGGCACCGATTTCCTGCTTGAATGTGAATGTTCGCGGCATTCCGCGGTACCGTGGTAGTTTGGTTTAAGCAAGCTTGATCCAAGGCGGGAGCACACGCGATGTCCTCATCAGCGGCTGGAAAACACGCAAGCTCGGGCGCGGCGCGACCTTCGATCCCGGAACCCTCATTCGCCGAGCGAGCGCGAACCCTGGTGTATCTGGCTCGCGTCGGCAGTCTGTCAACCCATTCACGCAAACAGACCGGATTCCCATTCGGGTCGGTAATGCCCTATGCGTTGGACCACGATGCGAATCCTATCTTCCTCATCAGCACGATGGCTATGCACACGCAAAATCTGCTGGCGGACCCGCACTCCAGCCTGCTTGTCACCCAGCCTGACGCGGGCGGCGATCCCCTCGGGGCCTCACGGGTCACGCTGCTGGGAAATGTGCTTCCGGCGCCTGAAGCGGACGTGGCTGAAGCAAGAAAGCTGTATCTCGCGCGTCACGCCGACAGCAAATACTGGGTGGACTTCCAGGACTTCTCCTTCTATCGGATGAACGTCGTGGACGTTTATTACGTCGGCGGCTTCGGCGTGATGGGCTGGGTCGCTGCATCGGATTATTACAGTGCTCAAGCCGACCCGCTGGCTGACTCCGCCACGGGCATCATCCAGCACATGAACGCCGATCACGCCGACGCGCTCGTCCTGCTCGCCAAAACATTCGCCGGAATTCCGGCCGAAGAAGCGGCCATGACTTCGGTCGACCGCCTGGGCTTTCACGTGCGCCTGAAAACCCCGGATGGTGCCAGCGGAGCCCGCATCGCTTTCCTGAGGGAAGTGGGCACTCCGGCAGAGGCGAGAGATGTTCTGGTGGAGATGACGCAGCAGGCGCGACGTGTTTGATCGAAGCCTTCCGGCCCCGCGCAATCGAACGGCGTACAGTCAGCAAGCAAACAGGCCAAGCGATCCGGTCTTTTGCTTCTCCCGCCGAAGTCCCCCGATGCTAGGATAAATTGCCAGGATAAATCCAGGATAAATCCAGGAGTGGAGAAGCGTGCGCGTATGCCGAAAGTTCGAGTTGCGGGATTCAGTGTTTCGCTGGACGGTTTCAGCGCGGGAACGGAGCAGAGCCTCAACGATCCGCTGGGCAAGCGCGGCCCGGAGCTCTTTCAGTGGTTCTTCCCAACAAAGTCATTTTGTGCGATGCAAGGGAAGGAAGGCGGATCGACCGGCGTGGACGATGAATTCGCCCGGCGAGCGATGGCCAACTTTGGGGCCTTCATCCTTGGCCGCAACATGTTCGGGCCGGTGCGCGGCCCGTGGCTCGACGATTCATGGAAGGGTTGGTGGGGAAACAACCCGCCGTACCACGCGGATACATTCGTCCTGACGCACTATAAACGCGAGCCGCTGGTGATGGAGGGCGGGACGACCTTCCACTTTGTCACCGGCAGAATCGAAGAGGCGCTGAGGCTCGCGAAACAGGCTGCAGGCGACAAGGATGTCAAAATCGGGGGCGGTGTTTCCACGGTGCGCCAGTATCTCCAAAAAGGGCTGATCGATTCTCTGCACCTTGCCCTGTCACCGGTCCTGCTCGGTAAAGGCGAAGCATTGTTTGCCGGTCTCGACCTGGCCGCCCTCGGATTCTCCGTGACCGAGCACAAGGCTACCGAGCGAGCAACGCATTTCTTTCTGGAGAAAGGCAGCGCTGCAGCGGGCCCCGCGCCAAGCTGACGATCACCAACGGCAGGCCCAAAGTGTCAACCAAATTCGGCGCCGTGGTCCTGGACTCTGGCCGCGCCCTACGTTCCGGGCCACAGGGCGATCCGCAAACTTGGCGAACTAGCAGCGGCGCTCCGGCTCCTGCCCACCGAGCTCCTCTACCGTACCGCATGGCGCGGCGGCACTTCGCGGGTGCAGCGCTGGCGGTAGCTAAGCGACTGCAATCTTGAGCGGCCGGACATCTCGTTTGATCTCCGCCTGTTGCTTATCCTCGGCCACGTCGAGATCGTATTTCACCTGCAAATTCATCCAGAACAGCGGGGAGGTAT
>CAZRKW010000040.1:0-22923 GCA_964600355.1 uncultured Acidobacteriaceae bacterium | reverse complement strand
GAAATAAACGCGCAGTGGCCGCCGTGCTTCGGCGCGAGCAGGGTGATGAAGGGGTTTTCCCGAATGGCGGGATGTTCGAATGCGGCGAAGGGGACTACCGGATCGTCCTGCGCAGTGACGATCAGGGTGGGGCGCCGAATGTGGGCGATGATCCGGTTGGCGCTCGATTGCGCGTAATAATCAGCGGCGTCGCGGAAACCGCAGAAGCGCGCTGTGATTGCTTCGTCGAAGCCGCGGACCGTGCGGATATGGCTCATGCGACCGAGCTGGTAGCGATGGGGATACATTTTCGCCTTGTCGCGCATGCGGCGCTTCATCCGCCGGACGAAACGGTGCTCGTAGAAGAAATTCGAGGGTTCCTCGAGCGCAGCCGCGCAGCCCGCCAAATCCATGGCGGGCGCCACGGCTGCAAATCCCCGCAATTCCGGGGGGGGGGCGTCGCCAAATTCCGCGGCCATCTTCAGTACGAGGTTGCCGCCCATCGAAAAGCCCGCGGCGAATATGTTGCCGAGGCCATCCCGTTCGATCAATTCGAGAACAACCGTGCGAATGTCACCGCTCAAACCCGAGTGGTAAAGAGTTTCGGTGAGGTGTTCGGTGTCGCCGCAATTTCTCTGATTCAACCGCACCACATTGAAGCCCGCGAGCCAGGCTTTCTCGGCGGTGCCGAGCATGTAGCCGGATTCGCTCGATCCCTCGAGGCCGTGAAGCAGGACGAGAACCGGGTGTTCCTTGGGCTCCGGCTGCCAATGACATTCACCGCGGACCTTCGTGCCCGGCTCCACGTCGAACTGCCTGGTTACGCTGGCCGGCAACCTGGGAAAACTGCGTCGCCAGAAGGAGCCGGCGATGGTCATCAGGTGACCGTTGCGCAGATGCTTCGGCGGTATGAACTTTTTCACCACAATCCATGTTAGGCAGTTCTGCTGGCGCATGCAATTGCGGAAGAAGATGAAGCAGAGGAGGTTGAGGAGGCAAAGGAAGTAGAGGACCAGGGCTCGCGGGAAATTCGCCGCGAGCGGGGGGCGCTGCGCGCCGTTGTTTTTATGCCCGAGATGAAAGAGCTCGTGTGGCAGGTGAATCGTCCCTGAGCGGCTGAAGCCCCTTGATTTTCGGGCATTATCGGCACGGATAAATCCGTGCCCTGACGAAAAACCGGCGTTGCCACAGAGACTCTGGAAGCTCCGACCTCCTAACCACCTTTCCTTGCTTAATTTTTTGCTGCTTCGGTCACGGGGCGCCCGAAAAGACGAGAGAGCGGGAAAGCGCTGGCGCGCGTAGACAGGCACAGTCGATGGCAAGAAGTTCAAACTGAACCAACTACCGTACCGTCCCGGCAGGCTTATTCGGCGGAGTTGTGGCGGGTAAAGTCGGAAACTACGTGTTTTGAGGATTTTCCGCAGTGGGTGCAGCTGATGCGCGTGTTTGAGCTTAGGCGGCCGAAATAGTCGAAGAACTCGTTGCATTTCTCGTTCTTACATTGCAGCTGCCAGAGGGTGTCTTTTGGTTCCGTCATGCCTTCTATCATACCACCTGCTAGTGGTGTAGGGGTCAACTATGCGCCGGTGAAAGAACCGATCGTCCGCTAAGTCTCGTGTCATGAGCGGCAGACGGGTGGCTACCGATTGCCGCGGGACCTGTACATTTGAAGTAACGCTTTGCTTCTGCGTTGTCGACCACTCAGGACTTGGCGATCCCAACTAAGCCCTCGATCGAAGTGCGTCCTTTAGCATTTCGTTAGCAGCAATACAGAGAGCTAATGGCTCATGCTCAAAAGTGTCTCTTTTGGGACAGTATTGGCTCGCGCAGCTAGATAGAGTGGAATCCGCCTCAGGTGTCCAAAAAAGGTAGCCCCGATCATGGAGAAGGCAAAACCCTCATTGTTTGACGCCGAATTCCTTCTGCCTTCCGCTGGCGTGTCGCGAGAGGTTCTGGAGTGTCAGAGAAAAACCACCATCGTCGCACAAGGCAACTCATCCAATGACGTAAAGTATAAATCGACGCGTCCTCCCTACCCAGATCGCAGCTGTTCAGCGTAAGCGGCCACGCCGCCTCTGTCTGGATTCCGAGATTCTCCGGGTATTTACAAGATTTGACATCAAGCGCAGGGAGAATTTATGGAGCGGAGCGTCAGAGTCCTGCTGCTGGACACAACCAGACAGAGTTTCTGGCACATTCAGATGCAGTTAGAGAATCGTGGCTGCTCTTGTTGGTTCGCGTGTTCCACTGCTGAGGGTGCGAAGCTGCTGAACGAATACTCATTCGATTTAGTCCTCAGTACGATTCCGCTTCATCGGCCGAATCCGTTGCTCGCTGGCGTGGACAAATCTCGCACCAGTATTTTCTTCTGCCACCGCGTGGAAGCGGGATGCTGGTGGCTGACGCTCGTCCTCAAGGGCCAAAAGTGCGTGGACGCGCCAGCCGTTCGCGCCAGCGAATTCGCAGGCCTACTCGACCAAATCGTGAAGGAAATCCAGGTGTCACGACAAGGGCCGGCCGACTAACTACCATGTGCGTTCCGGGACTGTTTAGATCTCCTAATCGTCTTGATTGGATGAGCCGGGCTTGACGCCAGTCGCCCGCCAACGACGTCCTAAAGCTGGAATGATTGCTCCGCCGATGTTCGCAAGATTCATATCGGGAAGGGGCGGTCTCTCGGACTTTGGGTTGACGGAACGAATCAGCGAGCCGAACAGACGAAGATGCGCTTTCATCTTTTCTCTAAGAGAGTGCGGAGATTGTTTCCCGCTGGCCTGAATCACCAGCAAGGTCACATCATCGTCGGATAGATTCTCAGGATAACGTTCGGCAATTTCCTTCAAAACCGCAACGCTCAACTTTGAGGGTTCCAGGTCTCCCAGCAAGCGAACGATACGCAGCAACCCAGCTTCGCCCAGCATTTCGCCGTCCGCGTCGCGGGATTCAATAAGGGCATCCGTATAGCCAAGGAGGCAATCGCCGGGCTGTAATTCGACGTCAAACTGTTCGTAGAGCGCCATGTCCATGATTCCGAGCGGAATGTTGCTGGGCTTGCTTGGGTCGGCCGTATCTTCGTCGCCCAGGAAATTCCATTGGCGAGACGCCGCCCGGTACAGAAAGGGCCGCGGATGGCCGGCGTTGCACACCATCAAGCGCCCGGTGGAAGCAAAGAAAGTGGTCACAATCGCGGTTGCAAATGTTCCCGCCTGCGACAGCGCGGTGAACTGCTGGTTGAGCAATCGCACGAATTCGGATTGGTCCAGATGATTGACGAACCGCCGCATAAGGGTTCGCAAGTCGGCAGCAATCGCGGCCACGGCGATTCCGTGTCCCGAAACGTCGGCCAGCAGCAGTCTGCTGATACGGCCGGTGGCACAGCTCGACGCGTAATAGACATCCCCGCCGCGTGGGGCCTGTCCGTAGGGCTTGCTATAAACCCATACGTTCAACCCACCGAATTCAACCGCACGCGAAGTCAGCTGGCTTCCGCCCCATACTTCCATGCACTGCATCCGTTGTGGGGGTAAGTCGGTCACGGCTCGGGATTATAGCTCAAGAATCTGTCCCGGCTCTTGGCTAGAGAGTGGCTTCCGGCCATTTCTTTGCGCGTAAGCATGACTGATGAAAGACTAGGCCACATCAACGGTTGGATAGCTTTCGATATATTCCTCTCCCTGTGAACCGTAGTATGTACATTGCCGAGCGATGAAATCGACCTATGACGCAGCAGCCGCTCGAACAGCATCCTTCGCGGTCTGTTTGGAAAAACTGCGATCCCTTGCAGCCAAAACCGGGCCGGCGCCCAGCCGCTCCGCTTCGGGAATCTTACGGGGGGGGGTAATATCCCGTGTGTAACTAAACGCTTCAAGAGCATTCTTGGATTCAATTAGATTCAAGAACGACTGTTATTACTAACAGCTTGATCAAAGTCCGGATTACGGTTCTTCTGTTGTCAAAGGTCGAGTTGCGCTGGGCGCAAAAGCTTGGTAAGTCCTCTGATGAGGAGATTAACCGAATGCATAATTTGAGTGCGGCTCGTCCTGCAACTGAACCCCTCGCAGTCGGGCTGTTCAAGGGTCTTGGCAATCGCGAGATTTGTGCAATCCGCACGGCGGCAGCCAAGCGAACATTTGAGGCGTCTCAAATCATCAAAGATGCCGAGCAACCTGCGATGCATCTCTTTCTCGTAGAGGTGGGCTATGTGGACTACTTCGTCTTAACAAACGACGGACGAGAAATTTTGCTACGGCGGCTCGTGCCCGGGAATGCGTTCGGGTGCGCCGCTTTGCTTACTGAGCCGAATGGTTATTTCGGTACGGCTAGAGCGGTCCACAAAACTGAGATGCTCCTGTGGGAACACCGAGTAGTACGTCAACTTGCAGCGGCCTATCCCCGGCTGGTCGAAAACGCCCTCCACGCCTCTTTGCACTACCTCGCTCTGTATGCAAAGAGGCACATCCGGCTCGTATCGAACACGGCGCAGGAAAAAGTAGCACACGCGTTGACCAACCTTGGATCGCGGACGGGACACGTGCTCCCCGGCGGGGTGGAGGTGGACATCAAAAACGAGGACCTAGCATCCTTGGCTGACGTGAATTTCTACACCGTTAGCCGGATTTTAGCAGCGTGGGAAAGTCAAAAGGTAGTGTCAAAGAGCCGGGGGAAAGTGCTCATTCGGTGCCCTGAGAGGATGCTTGCAGCATAGACCTGGGAAACCACCTCTCCTCCTCACGCGGCCCTTATCGCATATGTGCGCAGAACGAAACGGTATCACAACACTTCGAAAACGAATCTTGATCACGGTTCCTCGCTTTTGAAACAGACGGTTCGGCTGCGAAAATACTCTCTAAACGCTCTGTTCGAGCAAGGTTTAATGCCTTGACGGTCAACCCTTTCTGGGCGGAGCCTTGGGGCCGGTATCACTTTCTGCCGTTGCCTCTCTTGCTCACCAGCCGCTGGGGTCGTGGAGCATCTGGATATGAGCAGCACGCACGCGAGTACTATCAGTAATAGCTGTACCCCGTTTTCTATTGCTGAGAATTCACTTGTGCCCGACGCCTGGTAACGATAGCCTCGCAGGATAAATTTCCTCCAATCAATAGAAGGTTTCGACCCTGGTGTCGGCTCTGTTGCGTAGAGCCGGTGTCTACGTGCGTTGGTGCCGCAGGCGTGCAACGCGAAGTTCATGCTGCTTAGCGGGGGTATCGTCATAAGCGCGAGTGCGGGATGCGGCTTTGCCGGCCAGACCAAGATACTTCGCCTCTGGGTTCGCCTCGGCCTGGCGGCGGTGTGGTTTTTTCTGTGCTGCACGTTCGCTTCGGCTCAAACGCAGCCGGTGCAATCCTTCGATTTGAATACGTACGTGCCCACGTTGGAGGGTCAGTGGGAGGGGATGCGCTATGCGTCGGATGGGAACGTTTATTTTGCGAGTTCCACGCAGGATGCGCACCACGGCGCTGCTTTTTTCAAATTTAATCCCAACACGAATCAGCTCACCGTCCTCGCTCCGGACATCACCGTAATTTGCCACGAAGATCCGTACACAAATCCGCAAGGCAAGATTCATAGTGACATCGTCGAGGCCAATGGCTGGCTTTACTTCTCGACGCACTTTGCCAGCGACCTTCCCGGCGCCTACACCACTTGGACCGGATCGCACTTGATCGGTTATCAGCTATCGACAGGGAACTTTCGTGACTTCGGAGTGATTTATCCCAACTACGATTCTTACTCCGCAGTTGGCGTTGATCCGGTGCGGAATTACATCTACGTTTTTGTAACCGGCGAGAGCGCCGGCCAAGTGTCCTACATTTTTCGCTTCGATGCAGTGACTGGCGCAAAAACCAATCTCGGCCAAGTCGGGGGAGAGTTTGCCGCCTGTTTGTGGATGTTCGTGGACCAGCGGGGTGACGCGTGGTTCTCTCCGCAATACGGGAACGGAGCTTTGTACCGGGTGGAAGGCGCCACGGGCAACATCGATGTTTATCAAAATGAGTTGCCGCAGAACTATCTCTGGAATGAAAACGAGATCGATCCAAGCAGCAGCGATCAGGTAGGGCGCTACATCCAGTGGATGCAGCCGCTCGACGGTAATCGCGCGGTTTTCTCACTCGGCGGCGGCATGCTCTATATGTTCGACTCCAGCAAGGTGATCGGCTCCGGCCTGGAATTCACGAACATCCAGTGGATTGGCTACAACTACATCGGCATGGCCGTGGGCAATAATCGCGTCTTTTGGTACCAGCGGGCCAACAACGGTTACGGCCATCAGGGCGACGACGCTCCGCCGGGCACTCCGGTCGCAGACTTTCACCTCATGAGCGTCTCGCTCGATCCCGCAACTGGCTACGCGATCACCGACCACGGCCTCATTCAGGACCAGAATGGGCGCCTGGTTTGGCGAGTGCCGAGCATGATGACGGACGGGCACTCCCGCGTGTTCATGACCGGCGATTGGTGGCTTAATCCCGGCGATGTCGGCACTCTCCAATACACCTATACGAATGGCGTCGAGTCCTATGTGCCGCTGGACCGCGGGGAGTTCTTCGCCATGGCTAGCCACGTGATCCAGGATACGCTCACCATTCAATCGACTCCGGTGGCTGGCGCGCCGATCACCGGCACCGTGACGCAGAATACGAATGCCAGCATACAGCTCGACGACGGGACTGCGGTGACCCTCACCGCGCCGGCCACATTCACCTCCGGCAGCAAGGTCTATTCGTTCAGCAATTGGCAATTGAACGGAGTCGCGCAAGTTGGCAATACGATTTCGTTTCAGCTCAACGCCAATGCTACCGCCATCGCGGTTTACACCTACTCAAGAACTTCCACCGTGGCGGTGACGCCTCCCAGCACGACTTTATATCAAGGCCAAACACAGCAGTTTGCCGCAACCGTGCAGAATGTGCCGAACCAGCCGGTGACATGGTCGTTCAGTCCGAATGTTGGAACCTTATCAACTTCGGGGTCTTATGCGGCACCGGTTGCCATCACCGCAGCCCAGGTCGTAGTTGTAACAGCGACGAGCACAGCCGATTCAACCCAGTCTGCCACTGCGCTCATTCAACTGGAGCCGCCGGTTTCTGTTTCCGTCGCGCCCGCGACGGCAACGCTTGGCCGCTACCAACCTCAGCAATTCACCGCTGCTGTGCAGAATTCAACCAATCAATCGGTCGCCTGGACGATCAGCCCGGCTACCGGAACCATCTCGTCCACGGGTGTTTATCTGGCGCCGTCGACCATTGCCTCGCAAACGACGGTCACCGTAACCGCCACGAGTGTTACGGATCCAACGAAGTTTAATACGTCGGTCGTCACCCTGGTTCCGAGCGCGGACCACTATGTTTCTCCGACCGGGACTCCGGCGGGCAACGGGAGCATGGGCAATCCTTGGGATTTGCAAACCGCTTTGAATCAGCCGTCATCTGTCGCGCCGGGTGACATCATTTGGCTTCTCTCGGGGACGTACAAGGGCAACTTTGTAAGTCTGCTCAACGGAACGGCCACCGCGCCGATCATCGTGCGGAATTTTAGCGGCCAGCGCGCGACTCTCGATGGCAGCGGGTGCGGATTGGTGGTGCTCACGGTCGACGGCACCTATTCGTGGTTCTGGGGATTGGAGGTCCAGGATTCCGCGGACGACCGCATCAGCAACGGCGCGTGTCCCGCTTTTGGCGTCGGGGTTTACGGCGGTCCCGGAGACCAGTTCATCAACATGGTCGTGCACGACACCGGCGAGGGTTTCAGTGCCTACAACGCGTCTCCGAGCTCCGAGTTTTACGGAAATATCGTTTACTACAACGGTTTCGTAGGCCCCACCCGCAATATGGGCCACGGGATGTATTTTCAGAACAGCACCGGGACCAAGGTCGTTGCGAATAACTTCGTCGGGGACAATGCGTTTGAAGGCATTCAGATATATGGAAGCGGCACGTCATCCGTCGTTGGGTTCAACGTAACCGGCAACACTTTGTACAACACGGATTCGTGGCCTACTCCCAATTATCAGTACAACCTGATCATCGCCGGGGGAGCAGAGCGCCAGAATATCCAGGTGGAGAACAATTACAGCTACTTTCCCTCCACGGCGACCACGGGCTACGTTAACGTCGGCCAATACACGCCGGGCCTGGACGCCACGGTAACGAACAATGTTTTTGCCGCCGGCTACTCGGCCTTCAGCTTCAGCATGGAGGGGCAAGCTGGCCCGGTGGCGTTCACGGGAAACGTGGTTTCCACCAACGCGGCTTCGCCGGTGGCGGTCGGGATAGGGTTGTTCAGCGGGCAAAACTTGTCTGATTATGTATGGAATAACAACACCTACTATGGCGGGGGTGTCTTCTCCACGGCGGGCTACGACGGAAACAACCTTTCCGGCGTGCAACACCTGACGTTCCAGGGCTGGCAGTCGTCGACAGGATTTGACTCCAATAGCACTTTTACCCCGAGCGCTCCCACGGGATCGTGGGTCTACGTGCAGCCCAATAATTACGAACCCAAGCGCGCCAATATCACGGCCTATAACTGGAACTCGGCTGCGAGCGTCAGTGCGAACCTGTCGGGAATCCTCAGCCCGGGTGACCAGTATGTGATCCAGGATGCGCAGAATTTTTACGGGCCGCCCGTGGCCGGCGGCATATACGCCGGGGGTTTGACGACCATCCCGATGGTTGGCTTACCCAAGGCCGCGCCCATTGGATTCCCGGCGCCGGCGCACACGGCGCCACAGTTTGGCACCTTCGTGGTGATGACCACCACGTCGCTCTCGCCCGTGGGGCTCTCGCCCGTCGTGGTGACGCTCCATCAAGGCCAGTCGCAAACATTTACCGCGGTAGTGCTGAACTCGCCCGGGCAAGCGGTCAACTGGTCGATCAGCCCGCAGGTAGGGAGTATTTCCAGCGCGGGTGTTTACGTTGCGCCCGCCACGGTCACGACGACTCAGGTAGTCACCGTTACGGCCACAAGCACGGCGGACTCGACTAAATTCGGCACCGCGACGATCACTTTGGTGAGCACTGCGAATGTAGCTTTCGTGGGTACGGACGCTCTGACCAAAGGGAATTGGCAGAATGTGTACGGAACGAACGGATATTCGCTCGCGAACGGTCCTCAGAGCCTCCCGTCCTACGATTCGGCATTCACGGTCCAGGGCCAGTCGAACTACACGTGGACGTCTAATACCACCGACGTGAGAGCTCTGCAGAACGGCGCGATGCGGCTGGCGGCAGCCTGGTACAGCGCCACGACTTTCAGTTTCGACGTCAATCTCACCGATGGCAACACGCACCAGATTTCGCTCTACGCGCTCGATTGGGACAACTATGGCGGCGGAAGAACGGAAAAGGTGCAGGTCATCGACGTAGGCACAAACACTGTTCTGGACACTCGCACGATTTCCGCTTTCACCAACGGAATCTACCTCGTCTGGAATATATCGGGACACGTAAAGATCCTGGTCACCAACACCGGATCGAACGCCGCGCTGAGCGCCGTCTTCTTCGACCCGGTTTCTATGGGTAAGATCACGCCGACGATCACGTGGACCACGCCGGCGCCCATCGCGCAGGGCATCGCGCTTAGCGCCACACAGCTGGATGCGACGGCGACCGTAAGCGGAGCGTCCATCGCAGGCACCTTCACGTACAACCCTGCCGCAGGTACAGTGCTTAGCTACGGGAGCCAGACGTTGTCCGTGACGTTCATTCCCAGTGACACGACGGACTACCAGGCGGCGAGCGCCACCGTCACGCTGACCGTGAATGCAGGCGCGCCTAGCGCACAGGCGAGCTTCGTTGGCTCCGATACAACCACCCAAGGGAGCTGGAGGGTCAAGTACGGAGCAGATGGATTTGTCATTGCGAACGATTCTCAGAGCCTTCCCAGCTATGATCCGACTTTTGCGCCGGCGGGACAGTCGAACTACACGTGGGCCGGTTCCACGAACGATCCCCGTGCGCTGCAGAACGGCGCGAACACGGGTAGAATCGCGGCGACCTGGTTCAGCACCTCGAGCTTTAGCTTTGACGTCAATTTGACCGATGGAAAGATGCATCAGGTTGCGCTGTACGCGGTGGATTGGGACAACTACGGCGGGCGCGCCGAAAACGTGCAGATCCTGGACGCGGGAACAGGAACGTCGCTTGACCAGCGCAGCATTTCGCAGTTTGTTAACGGTGTCTACCTGATCTGGAGCATCTCCGGGCACGTGAAGATCAACGTCGTGCTGACAGGCGGCGGTAATGCCGTGGTGAGCGGCTTATTCTGGGGAGGAGCGAGCACGACGCAGATCACGCCCATTCTTTCCTGGGCTACCCCGAGTGCGATTACTTACGGGGCTCCGCTGAGCGGCACGCAGTTGAATGCCGCCGCGAGCTACGGAGGGGCGGCTGTGCCGGGTTCCTACGTTTACACGCCCGCGGCGGGGGCGGTTTTGGGAGCCGGAAGCCAGACGCTATCGGTCACGTTCACCCCGACTGACAACGTGACTTACAAGTCCGTCAGCACTACCGCTTCGCTGGTGGTGAATCAGGCTGTGCCGGTGATCTCCTGGGCTACGCCGGCCCCGATTACCCAGGGCACTGCCCTGAGCGGCACTCAACTGGATGCTACGGAGACCGCGAATGGTTCGGCGATCGCCGGGAGTTTTGTCTATACGCCCGCGTCGGGAGCTGTGCTGGGCTCGGGGAGCCAGACTTTGTCGGTGACTTTTACGCCCTCTGACACCGTGGACTATAAGACGGCCAGTGCGACGGTGATGATTGCCGTCAACGCGGCGGTATCCGTCAGCGCGCAGGCGAGCTTTGTTGGATTCGACACGGCCACGCAGGGCACCTGGAAGGGGAAATACGGCGCCGATGGCGATTCGATCGCTAACGATTCGCAGAGCCTTCCCGGCTACGCGGCATTTTCAATGCTGAGCCAGTCGAACTACACATGGCTACCGAGCTCCACCGATCCGCGCGCGCTGCAGATGGGCAGCGGGACCGGAAGAATCGCGGCCACGTGGTTCAGCGCCTCGTCGTTTACGTTCGATGTGAATCTCACGGATGGGGGCACGCACCAGATTGCGTTGTATGCTCTCGACTGGGATACATATCTCGGGGGGCGTGCGGAAACGGTTGCCGTGCAGGACGCGAGCAGTGGCACGGTGCTGGACTCGCGGGCGATTTCCGCATTTACAAACGGGATTTATCTGGTGTGGAACGTTTCCGGGCACGTGAAGATCGTGGTCACCAACAGTAAGAGCGGAAACGCCGTGGTGAGCGGAATATTTTTCGGAGCGGCGCCGCAGACGGCTCCTTCGTTCACGAGCGCGACGGCGGCGGCGTTCACGATCGGATCGCTGGGAACATTTAACGTCACGGCGGCGGGCAATCCAGCGCCCTCGATCACCGAGAGCGGAACGCCGCCCAGTTGGTTGAACTTTAACCCGACTACGGGCGCGCTGAGCGGAACGCCGCCGAGCGGAACCAACGGGATGTACACGCTGATGTTCAGCGCGAGCAACGGCGTCGGAGCGAATGCTTCGCAGACGTTCACTTTGACGGTGAACTTGGCCCCGGCGGGAGCCACGGCAAGCTTCCAGGGAACCGACACAGCGACGCAGGGGAACTGGCAGGGCAAGTATGGCGGAACTGGTTATTCGCTGGCGAACGGGCCGCAGAGCCTGCCGACCTTCGATCCTACTTTTTCGGTGGCGGGCGGGTCGAACTACATGTGGGCGTCGGGCACGGCCGATGTGCGGGCGCTGCAGGACGGGTCGGGAAGGCTGGCGGCGACCTGGTTTAGCGCCACCACCTTCAGCTTCGACATAAACCTCACGGATGCCAACACGCACCAGGTGGCTCTGTACGCGCTGGATTGGGACAACTACCTCGGCGGCCGGGCCGAGATGGTGCAGGTGATGGACGCGAACAGCGGAGCCACGCTGGACACCGAATCGATCTCCGCATTTACCAACGGAATTTACCTCGTATGGAATGTCTCGGGGCACATCAAGATCGTGGTTACGGTGAGCAGGGGAAACGCCGTGATCAGCGGCGTCTTCTTCAAATAATTCAGCTGAAACTTGGCGGGAACCGGCGCTTTTAGGCAGCCATCTTGAGTGCGCGGATGGTGTTGGTGTGTCGGGTAGCGAGTACACCGGCTGTTTGTTTTGTTTTGCTTACGCTTGGTTTTACCTGATACCCCTGCTGTCCAAGTTGGGCTCACCAAGAAAATCGCCTCTCAACGCAAATCGTCGCAGAGTTCCGCCGCCGCCTCTCAAAAGCCAATTTGGACAAGAGCGAATGTTGCTGCATTACGCAAACGTCAATGGGTTGTCCTTGCTTTCTTGGTTGGGAGGCCTTAGTAAGGTTTCGTGGCACAGAGATGATTTTAGTTCCGCGATGAAGGGCCTGCACCGCGCCTTTTCCCCTCCGTGGGTGTCTGGTTACGAATGCGGCGCACGATCGAAAAACCTGCGCCACACATGGAGCGAAAAGCCTGTGATAAGGAATTCATTTCGGGTGCTTCGCGCCGGCTGGCTCTGCATCTTGTTGATGATGGGGGCGGCTAACCTCAACGCTCAATCCGGAGGGCAGGTTCTCTATAATGGCATCGCCCTCCCCCAGCAATGGCCGCCGGTGGGAGGGCCGAGCCAGAATTACAATGTTCCTTCCTATATCACCAATCCTCCTACCGTTATTCCCATAAATACCGGACGCCAACTGTTCGTCGATGACTTCCTGATTCAATCGACCACGTTGACGCGGACGCAGCACCAGCCGCTGATGTATCCGGGCAACCCTATCCTGACCCCGGGTTCTTCGGATACGACTGGGAACGCATTCCCTTATAGCGATGGCGTCTGGTTTGATCCCGCCACAGGCCAGTTCAGGATGTGGTTCTACTGTGGAGCGGGAAACATGGTCTGTTATGCCTACTCCACAGACGGCAAGACCTGGATTAAGCCTGCCCTCGCAAACGCGGTAACTCCCAATACGGATCAAGTGCTGGAAATTTCCCCGGCGCGCGACTCCGGCACCGTGTGGATGGACCTGGCCGACCCGAATCCGGCGCGGAAATTCAAGGCATTCATCTTCAATGGGTACGGAATCGTCGTGTACTTCTCGCCGGACGGGATCAGCTGGACCCAGCAGAGCCAGTCACAGTATCCCGTCGGTGTGATCGACGATCGAACCACACTGTTCTGGAATCCGTTCCGGAATGTGTGGGTTGATAGCATAAAAAACTATCTTCCTCTTCCGGCTTCGGGGAGCCGTCCTGGCTACACCAGCCGCGTGCGCTATTACGCGGAAAGCCCGGACTTGACGACCTGGACGCCCGCAGATTTTACCGACAGCTTCTGGACCGGGCCGGACGTGAACGATCCGCCATACGTCACCGGAGGACTGTACCCGCAGCTCTACAACCTGGACGCGGTCGCTTATGAAAGCGTGATCGTCGGGCTATTCAACTGGTATTACCCAGGGCCGGCATACCCCTCCGACGATCCGAGCGGGTTGCCGGGGCCGGCGCTGGTGGAACTGGGTGCTGGGTTCAGCCGCGACGGATTTCAGTGGGTGCGTCCGACGCGCGGCAGTGGGCCCAGCAATGCGTTTATTCCGGCGTCGAACCTGTCGGGAACCTGGAACATGGGCGATACGCAGTCGGCGGGCGGGGGGTTCCTCGTCGTGGGCGATGAGCTGTGGTTCTATTTCAGCGGACGCAACGGCCCGCACGGGCGCAGCACCGCCGGATCAACCGGCCTCGCGACCCTGAGGCGCGACGGCTTTTACTCGATGGATGCGGGGTCCACGCAAGCCGAGTTGACCACGCGTCCCATTCAGTTTTCCGGCAACTACATGTTCGTCAATGTGAACGATCCCAGCGGCCAGCTGCTGGTGGAAGTTACCGACACCAGCGGCAACGTGATCGCGCCTTACTCGAAGGCTAATTGCGTTCCGCTGAGCGTTAACAAAACGCTCCAGCAGGTTAACTGGAATGGCGCCACCGATCTTTCGAGTTTGGCGGGCCAGTCGGTGCGGTTCAATTTCTACCTCACGTCCGGAAGTCTGTACTCGTTCTGGGTGACTTCGAGCCTCTCCGGCGCGAGCAATGGATACGTTGCCGCGAATGGCCCCGGCTTTACCGGCCCGACGGATAATCAAGGCAGCGCCGCGTATCCCACCACTGTTGCCACGCCGGAGATCATCCCAGCCGGGACGTTATTCAACAATTCCACCACCGTCACCCTGTACACCGGAACAGCAGGAGCTACCATCAACTACACGCTCGATGGTAGCCCCCCAACGGCGCTATCGCCGGTATATACGGCGCCGTTTTCGTTGACGGCCAGCGCTACAGTCAAAGCCGTGGCCTCGGCTGCTCATATGACGACCAGTGCTGCCGCTTCGGCGACCTTCACCAGGAATAACACCCCTCCCACTATTTCGCTCACATCCCCCGCGAATGGCCAGAGCTTGTTCGGAGCCATCACGCTATCGGCGAGTGCATCGGACGTGTTGGGAATTGCAAGCGTGCAGTTTCTCGTCGATGGAGTTTCCGTGGGAACCGTCGCCAGCGCGCCCTACACCCTGGCATTCGATACCGCAACGTTGGCCAATGCCACTCACCAGATCACTGCTGTCGCGGTTGACACGGCGGGCAACCAGGCAACTTCCAGCCCCGTGACAGTGACATTTAACAATGTGGTCAGCGGACCGACCAGCGGGTTGGTAGGTTACTGGAGCTTCGACTCCGCCTATACGATCGGCTCGACCGTGTTCGACCAGTCCGGCAACAGCGGCAACGCTACAGCCTACTCGACTACATCTGTGCCCGGCGAAGTAGGGCAGGCACTGCAGTTCAACGGTTCCTCCAGCTATGCGCAAGTTGTTACCGGTTCCCAGGCATACGATCTTCTGAGTAATTTGAGCCTGTCTCTATGGGTGCAAACCACCAATGCGAGCCGCGACGAAGCGCTGCTCAGCAAATACTCGGCGGCAGGATCGGGATATGGCTACCTGTTGCGAACCACACCGGCCGGAACGGCGGAGCTTCTGGTTGGCGGCGCCAACGTGATATCCGGACCCGAAGTCGCTACGGATGTGACGAAAATCAATGATGGCAACTGGCATCACCTTGCAGTCGTAATTCAATTGGGAACCAGTGTGACCTTTTATGTGGATGGCGTGCTGAGTTCAACCGTGACCATGAATTCCGGGGCCGGCGCGGCCGCCACGTGGTTTCAGATGGGCTTGAACCCATGGTCTCCCTTCGGCACTTTCTTTACCGGCGGCATGGACGAGGTGCGGGTTTACAACCGCGCCTTGTCCGCGAGCGACGTGCTTGCTTTGGCCGGGCCGGTGGTTGTGTCGCCCCGAAGCGTGACGCTGGTCCAGGGCCAGACCCAGCAATTCACAGCAATTGTAAAGGGGGTAACAAACCAGACTGTGAACTGGTCCATGAGCGGGACAACGGGAAGCATTTCGTCCGCGGGGCTTTATACAGCTCCCGCCAGTGTTGCGAACAGCCAGACAATCAACGTAACGGCGACCAGTGTTGCAAACTCGTCTCTATCCGGCACCGCAACCGTTTCTCTCGTTTCCGGTGTAGCCGCTACCACGAGCTTCGTTGGATTCGATACGGTCACCCAAGGCAGTTGGCACGGAGTCTATGGAGGTGATGGGTATTCCGTGGCCGGCGACTCGCAGAGTATTCCCTTCTACGCTACGTTTGCCGTTCAAAACCAGTCGAACTATACCTGGGCTTCCAGCACCACCGATCCACGCGCCCCGCAAAACGGCAGTGACTCCGGGAGAATCGCAGCGACCTGGTATAGCTATACGGCCTTCAATTTCGACGTCAATCTAACGGACGGAAACGCTCATCGCGTCGCGCTCTATGCCTTGGATTGGGATAACTATGGCGGAGGCAGGGCGGAGCAAATTCAGATTGTCGACGCGACCACCGGCAGCGTGCTCGATACCCGCAACATTTCGAGTTTCACACAAGGGATTTATCTCGTTTGGAACATTTCCGGCCACGTCAAAATCAACGTCACTTTGACGGGCGGCGGGAACGCGGTCGTCAGCGGTGTTTTCTTCGGCGGCAGTGGCGTCACTCAAAGCACGCCCGCGATTGCCTGGGCGGCTCCTGCTGCCCTCACTTACGGGACCACGCTCGGCGGCACGCAGCTTGATGCGGCGGCCAGTTTCAACAACGCTGCGGTGCCGGGCAGTTTTGTCTACACGCCCGCAGTTGGCACGGTGCTGTCGGCTGGAAGCCACACGCTGTCGGCGACCTTCACTCCCACCGATACGATTCATTACACAACGTCCACAGCCACGGCCAGTATCATCGTCAATCAGGCTACGCCTGCCATCGCCTGGGCGGCACCGGCTGCCATCACGTACGGCACCGCGCTCAGCAGCACACAACTCGATGCGTCGGCTAGTTTCAACAACGCAACGGTGCCGGGCAACTTTGCTTATACGCCGGCATCCGGCACGATTCTCGGGGTGGGGAGCCAGACTCTTTCCGTCCTGTTCACGCCCACGGATACGATCGACTACAAGGCGGCGAGTTCTTCGGTTACGGTGGTAGTCACGAATCAAAACATCCCGGCCATTAATTGGCCAGCTCCCGCGGCCGTCACGTACGGCACCCCGCTCGGCGTCACGCAACTCGATGCGACGGCCAGTTCCAACGGCGCAACGGTGCCGGGCAGCTCTGTCTACACTCCCGCGGTCGGCACATTGCTGACGGCTGGAAGCCACACGCTGTCGGTGACATTCACTCCCACCGATACCACTCACTACGCGACGGTGACGGCTACGGTCGGCATAACCGTGAATCAAGCCGCGCCCACTATCACCTGGGCGACACCTTCGTCCATCTCCTATGGCACGGCACTCAGCAGCACCCAGCTGGATGCGTCGGCTAGTTTCAACAGCTCAACGGTGCCCGGCAATTTTGCCTATACGCCGCTGGCCGGCACGATTCTCTCGGGAGGAAACCAAACTCTGTCGGTCACTTTCACTCCTACAGATATGACGGATTACAAGGGGGCGACAGCCGCGGTCACGATTGTAGTTACGACTTCGGGCACGCCGTCGAGCCAGGCTACCTTCGTTGGCGCTGATACGGTCACGCAAGGCAATTGGCACGGCGTCTATGGAGGAGACGGCTATTCAGTAGCCGGGGACTCACAGAGTATTCCGTCCTATGCGGCTTTCTCCATCCAAAATCAGTCGAACTATACATGGTCTTCCACCACGACCGATCCGCGGGCTCTGCAAACCGGCAGCAACCTGGGAAGAATCGCGGCAACCTGGTTTAACGGCGCAGCTTTCAACTTCAATATCAATCTGACTGACGGCAACACCCATCAGGTTGCGCTCTATGCTCTGGACTGGGATAACTATGGCGGAGGAAGAGCGGAGCAAATTCAGATAGTCGACGCGGCGAGCAGCACCGTGCTCGATACCCGCACGATTTCCAGCTTCACTCAGGGTATTTATCTGGTTTGGGACATTTCCGGCAACGTCAAAATTAACATCACACTCACGGGCGGTGGCAACGCGGTTATCAGCGGTGTATTTTTGGGAAGCACCGCCGTTGGAATCAGCGTGAATCCGCCGAGCGTAACCCTGGCGGGAGGGCAAGCGCAGCAGTTCGCAGCCCAAGTGGCGGGCACTTCGAATAAAACTGTGACGTGGTCCATCAGCCCGGCGTCGGGGAGCATTTCAGCCAGCGGTCAATACACGGCTCCCGCGACAATCTCGAGCGCTCAGACGGTGACCGTAACCGCCACGAGCGCCGCGAGCGGCGCCGCTTTTGGCACAGCAACGGTCCAGTTGAGCACCGCCGCAGGCGCCACCGCGAGCTTCACGGGCTTCGACACGGCTACGCAAGGCAACTGGAAAGGAGTCTACGGAGCGGACGGATACTCCATCGCCAACAGTTCGCAGAGTCTCCCCGCCTATGCTTCGGCGTTCGCGGCGCAGAATCAGTCGAACTATACCTGGGCTTCCGGCACCATCGATCCGCGGGCCCTGCAAACCGGCAGCGGCTCGGGAAGAATTGCGGCGACGTGGTTCAGCGGCACGACATTCAATTTTCTTCTCAATCTCACTGACGGAAACACGCATCGGGTCGCGGTATATGCCCTGGATTGGGACAACTACGGCCGATCGGAAACCATTCAGGTTCTCGACGCCGCGACGAACGCCGTCCTGGACAGCCGCAGCATTTCCGCCTTCACGCAGGGAGTCTATCTGGTTTGGAATATTTCCGGCAACGTCAAGATCAACGTAACGACAACCGGCGGCCTGAATTCGGTGGTCAGCGGAGTGTTTTTCAAATAACTATGGACCGAAAGCCAGGAGTACGTTTCCGGGGACGCTTGCTCCAACGACGTAACCTGAACCCACGAAAAGCATTCCACCGGCGACGACTGGGCCCGGGCCTGCCATGGAACCTCCTTTTGCCGCGACACCGTTCACCGTCTTGAATTCGCGCACCGTGTCATATTCCCAAATGCGCTGGCCATTCTTGGTGGAGTAGGCACGCAGGATGCCGTCCCATCCCCCGGAGAATATGACCCCTGGAATACCGGTAACGGCTGCGGTCTGTCCTCTTACATGGGTGGAATTATGATCGTCGTCCTCAGTTGCAAACCACTTTTTGCTGCCCGTCGCGAGGTTTATGGCGGCGACTCCTCCATCTTTTAGACCAAAATAGGCGGCTTGGTCATCCGCGGCGCCGCCGAATGTGATTTCCCCGGGTGCCAGGGTATCCGAAAGTTGAGTCTTCCAGACGACAGCGCCCATCCGGCTGGCGTCGTGCGCCCAAACAACCCCGCTTTTCTGACCTGCAATCAGAATCCTGCGTCCATCCGGCAGCACTTTCAAAATCGGGGAGGAGCCGAAGTCAAAGTCGGGACCCAATTTTGCCGGACAGTTTCCACTGACGTATCCAGGACGGCAGGCATATAGCCAGACATCACCTCCAGTGTCTTGCACCGACCAGATGACTTTCCCGGTGTACATATCGAGGGCCATGACGGCATCGATGGTATTGGGCGCCGGTTCGGTATAGGAATCTCCGGTGCCGATATAAATGGCGTGAGCCTGGGCGTCGACCGTGGGGGAATCCCAGACTCCTCCGCCGGCGGGTGCCCAGCGCTGTGCCCCATTCGGAGTTTTGCCGGCGAGTTTGGGCTGATCAGGTATTACATAGGTCTTCCAGATTTGCTTGCCCGTGCCGGCGTCAACGGCGGCGACGCTGCCTCGAAAGGTGCAACAGGGGTAGTTTACGCCAAGGCCGGCGACCCATTCTTCGATCGAGGCAACCGGTACATATAAACGATCACGATATAACGCCGGCGAGCCGGTGATTCGCGCGACGGGATTGTCCTCGATTTTTACCTTCCAGAGCAGCTTGCCGCTGCGAGCATCGAGTTTGTACAAGTTCGCTTTGATGTCACCGAAATAAGCAGCAAATTGTGGAAGGTCTTTGCCCTTGACCGGAGCGATGCTGATCGCGTTGCGCACTCCAGCATCCGCTTCAAACGACCAATACACGCAGCCCGTTCTTGCATCGAGCGAATACACCATCCCCGTATCGACGCCAATAAAGACGCGGCCGGCCCAGACGCTCGGCTGTCCGTACACCGCCTCGACATCGGGAAAGCCAAAGGCCCATTTAAGCTTCAGCTGCGGAACCTGATCCGGGCGCAACCCTGCGGCTCGTGCCGGTTGAAAGCGCGAATTCGCCGTGTCGCCACCCCAGCCGCTCCACTCCGGATCGAATTGGGCGGATCGCGGAGCGGGATTGCTTGTGCATCGATTCGCTCCAGGTGTGGCACTCGCTCCTTTGGCCAGCCTCACCTTACGGCCCCCCAGGTACTCGGCAATCGAAAGCTTTTCATTTTCGGGAATGTTTTGAATCGACGTGTGCGCCGGGAGCTTCGCGATAGCGCTATAAACCGCTTCTGGCGCCATTGTCAGAAGTTGCAAATCGTCGGGGATATTGTTCCGGCGGCTCGGATTCTGATGGCAGGTGGCGCAGTGCCGCTCGTACAGACGCAGGTTGGGCGCCAGTTGACCGAATGCAGGGGCGGTGAAGGGAAGCAGTATCAGAGCCACCGTCACCGAGGACGAAAGAAGGGCCCCCGTCACGCGAGGCATCTGCGCCGGGGTATCCAAGGCGCGGCTCAGGACTTATGAACGCAATAGAAACGCTCGCGCTCGTAGCTTTGCTGACTTTCCAGATTTGCGATGCGGAGAACGCCCGCCACCCTTGGGGTTGGGCATCGGTTCGCGACGCTGCGATGCACGGCATTCCCGCTCATGATGCAGCAGTCGCCCAGTTCGACATCGAGGATTTCTTCCCGAGCTTCTTCGCCGGCCTCCAGTTTCGACTGCATCTGTTTGAAGAAGCCGTTTTTCAGGAAGGTCTCCGTTTCGCGTATGCCAGCTTGATGAGAACCGGGTATAACGCTGATGGTCCCTGTCATTTGGGTCGTGCTGCGATTGACGGGAAACCAGAGCGTCAGGAAATTCTGGCACCAGGGATAATATGCCCCGTCCTGATGCCACGTGTAGTCGAACCGGTCGTCAGAGGGCAACTGTATGATGAGGTACATCGGCATCATATGTAAGTTGGCTTTTTCGAAACCAGTCGCGGAGCAGATGGCGTCAAGAATCCGCGACGAGCCGAGCAGTTGGCAGGCAGCGGCGCTGGAGCCCATCGCCTGGGCGGCCTTATAGACCAGACTGTGGTCTTGGCTTTCACGTTTCAGGATCAGTTCCTCAATCGTGGCGTTGTTCGCGCAGCCGGTCGGAGTGCCCTGTTCAAGCACGGCCCGGAGACAATCAGCGAGCAGGCTCAGATTCTCTGGGCTGAAGACCTTCTTCGCGAAAACATAGCCCTCGCGAGAATAGCAATCGCGGAGGGTCTCATGCTGGGTGACCAATTTTCCCCCTAAGGCTGCGTTCTGCGATGATGCGATGGTGCCCCTCGCCGATAAGCGCTGCGCGTAACTCTTCTTCGGTAATGTGCCCCGACTGGCACTGCCGCTCCAGTTCGCGTGCGGCCGCTATCACACTGCGACACACGTTTGAACAGTGCAACTGAATGGCAGCTTTCTGAGGATTGGAGGGGCAAACCTCTGTCTCATAAAGCCGTCCCCGCTCCTCCATTTCCTCGATTAGAACGCTCGCGTTACTCTCATGATCCAATTGCGCCGAATTCCATCTCCGCCAGCCGCAAAAGCCTGCCGACTTCAGGAGTCGCTCCACCCGTTCCTTGGAGTACCTCTCCAATATGGGTGTGAATGTGTCGTCGAGAAGCACCCGGCGTTTGTTCGCAGCACAACCCATGTTATCGAGTGCCTTCTCAAGATATTGCTCACCTAGCAGCGCAGCCAACGGCCGCAAGAGATCGTTTAACGGCCAAAACAATCCTCCGGCGCCGTAAAGCAACAGGTACGCGAATCCGCCTGGTTTGAGCACGCGGTAAATTTCCTGCAAGCCCTTTTCCACGGACGGCGTGTGGTGCAGCACACCGCTGCAACAGACGAAGTCGAATTGTTCATCGGGGAATGGCAGCTCAAGCGCAGAGGCATGCATGAAGCGAACGTTGCTTAGCGGGAACGCCTCCCTTCTTTTTCTTGCATCGGCAAGGCCCGTCTCGCTGAGGTCGATACCCACAACGCTTCGCGCACCCATCCGAGACATGGCAAAAGAATACCGGCCGCCGCCGCATCCAACATCAAGGCATACCTTATCTCTGAAGAAATCCGGATCCTCGCCGTTCGCAAGCCAGCGGGCGGCAAACAGATCTACAGATTCGGAGAAGAGCTCATCGCCATATCGGGGCCATAATTTGCCGTAAAGGGTAGCTGTGCGCAAATCAGCCGACGAAGGGGATACGGTTGCCGCGCTGTCCGTTTTTCTCATTTTGATGTCACCATCAGTGGAGAGTGCCCCTCAAGGTGCAACGCGTAACCATCTCTGCATACTAGTACTAACAGTACAGTAAGCGACAGCAGAACTTAGCAGAGGTTCATTTGATGAGTCAATGACCCGATGGTACAGTGTCAAACCTCGTTAGAAATGAAGGCAGTCCCGGCGGCGTTCAGGGCTGTCACAAACCAAATAGAGGCGAAACCGTTTGGGGAAGTTGTCCGCAGCATGTTTCCGGTTGCGCCGCGGTGTCCGTTAGGTGCGGTGAAAAAGCCCGCGCCGATGATGACCAGGGAAGCCATCACCCCGGAGCTGCTGGAAGCGCGGAGCCGTCCTCGGCAAGTTTCCGCCCAATTGAGGGAGCGACCTTCTTAATGATCGGGCCAAGACGCTACTCCGGGGCCCTCTGCAAGTTGAAAATCAGTCGACACTTGCTGCGGAGACTTCGCGACGGTTCGTACCATTCGCGGCTCTGCTGGGGCATACCAGTATTCAGATGACAATGCGCCACGTCCCTCCGGTCGTGGAGCACAAACGGGAAGCGACTGTAAAGTTTGAAAACTTCAAGGTTGCAGAGGCAGTGCAGCTTGCGCAAAGAGTCAGCAAGGGGCTACAAATTTGGCTAGACTGAGGGCCCTCTTACTGATGAGCGCCGCTCTCAACTCGTTGAAGATAATGGTCGGGGCGTGGAGATTTGAACTCCAGACCTCCTGCGCCCAAGGCAGTTGCAAAAAATCTATCTTGTTGGTCCGTCTAGCTTTGTTCTACGTCATGGTACACGGTTTTGGACCTGATTTGGCAGCGTTTGGACCCAAGTTGGACCCAAGTTATGGGCACGCCGTTTTTTCGCGCACATCTCGTCCACGCTTCAGGACGCCAGTTGCATTATCAATTCGGACTGCTCCTCGAATAGAATCTTGCCCTGAGTGCGATGCCATCCAACGATCACACGCCGGGTCAGGAACACCTTCAAGATCGATTGCGGTCT
>CAZRKW010000039.1:0-23099 GCA_964600355.1 uncultured Acidobacteriaceae bacterium | reverse complement strand
TCCGCGCGTGGATGCAGTTCGGCGACGGCAAGAGCGGCGCGTTCACGATGCCGAATGAGCCGCCCGATCCGAAGCTTGACCGCCTCGCCACACCGATGCAGATCGGCTACGGAGTCGCGGTGAGCCCGACGGATGGCAGCGTGTGGTATGCCTCCACCGGTCCGATGCCCGGGAAGATCGTCCGCGCGATTCCTGGCCCCAATCCGCCGGCGACATGCGCCAGCGAGGAATATGAGCCGCCGTACAACAATCCCAAGATGGGCAATGAACTGCACTACACGCCGCGCGGCGTGGATGTCGACAGCAAGGGCCTGGTGTGGACGGCGCTCGCCGGCAGCGGCGACCTCGCGAGCTTTGATCGCAGCAAATGCAAGGTGCTCAAGGGGCCCACGGCTACGGGCCAGCATTGCCCCGAGGGTTGGACAATCTACCCGGTGCCCGGACCAAGCTTCAAGGGCACCGATGCGCGGGCCGACTGGCACTACCTGAACTGGGTGGATCGCTACGACACCCTCGGATTCGGAAAAGACGTGCAGGTCGTGCTTGGGACAGGATCGGATTCGTTGTTGATCTTCAAACCTGAAACGAAACAATGGCTCACCGTGCGCGTGCCCTATCCGATGGGTTTCTACACGCGCGATATCGATGGGCGCATCGACAATCCGAACACGGGATGGAAAGGCCGGGGCCTCTGGGCGTCCACCGAGACACGCGTGATCTGGCACGCTGAAGGCGGCAAAGGCCAGGTGCCGCAAATGGTGCACTTCCAGCTGCGTCCCGATCCGCTTGCCAGGTAATGAACGTTTCTCCGGGAGCGCGGCGGCACGCGCTCCCGGAGACATTCTTTTCCCTCGTTGCCGTCCGCGGGAAATACCATCGCAAAAAGCTTGAATTTCGGCCGCCGTGCTCATACTCTCCTGTGCGGACTGAACAATATGCAGAGATGGTTTGGCTGCTCGGTTAAAAGGGAAGTGCGATGAACAAACACAATTCGAACTCAAAGTCTTCTTTTCTTGTGATTACGGGGGGCTGTCTTCTCCTCGGTGCCGCTTTTTTTGCTGCCATCGCGCGGCTTGAGGCCGCTCCGCGAGCCGGTGCAGTCGCGCAGCCCGCGGCGAGTGCCGTGGATGCAGGCGGGAACAATATCGGCGGTGTAGTCGCCAGCTCCAAAGGCCCTGAAGCGGGTGTGTGGGTGATTGCGGAGACGCACGATTTCCAGACCACGCTGCGCAAAATTGTGGTCACCGACGATCAAGGTCGCTTCCTCATTCCCGACCTTCCCAAGGCGAGCTACAAGGTTTGGGTGCGAGGGTACGGACTGGTGGATTCCGCTCCCGTGAATTCTGCGCCGGGCAGCACGCTCTCGCTGAAAGCGGTGATCGCTCCAAACGCCGTCGCGGCCGCCCAGATTTACCCGCCTAATTACTGGCTTTCCATGCTGAAGATTCCGCCCAAGAGCGCTTTCCCGATGCCTGCTCCCGAAGGCGGCGGGAAGCCGGTTCCCACGCAGGGCGATTGGATCGACTCGGTGAAGACCGGTTGCCAGACGTGCCATCAGCTCGGCAGCAAAATCACGCGCGAGATGCCGCGCAATCTTGGCACGTTTCCCGATGCCACGAAAGCCTGGGAGCGGCGCATTCAGTCGAGCCAGGTGGGCGGCAACATGGTTGCCCGAATGAATGTGTTCGGGTATGACCGCGGCATCGCGATGTTTGCCGATTGGACGCAGCGCGTAACCGACGGCGAGGTGCCGCCCGCTCCGCCGCGCCCGTCAGGCGTCGAAAGAAACGTTGTGCTCACACTGTGGGACATTGCCGGCCCGAAATCGTTCCTGCATTCCGAGGTTTCCACGAACCGCTACAACCCCACGGTGAACAAGAACGGGCCCGTGTATAACGGCGATTGGTCCGGCGGCACGCTGGTGGAAGTGGATCCCGAGGAAAACACCGCCAGCACGATCAAGATTCCGCTGCCGAAAGAGTCGGACCGCAAATCCATGCCCACGTGGTCGCCACAGTCGTTAACCGCGCCTTCTCCCTACTGGGGCAATGAAATCATTTGGGACGATCCGATGAATCCCAAGAATACGCAGATCGATCACGAGGGCCGCTTGTGGGTCAGCGTCGAGAACCGTCCGCCGGAGGCGCCCGATTTCTGCAAGGCCAGCGCGGGGAACGTGTATGCGAAGGCGTGGGAATCCGCGCAAGTCTCCAAGAACGCCACAAACGAATTTCGTTTCCAGGATACGCTCCAGCACGTCGGCAAGCGCATGCCCTGGGAGAGCCCTCCGGGATGGGGCCTGGAGGTTTACGATCCGAAGACGCTGAAGTTTGCATCGATCGATCTGTGCTTTGGGCAGAGCCACGCGATTTTCGCGGACGACAAAGACGAAACCCTGTTCTTCTCTCTGCGCACCGGCGGCCTTGCGTGGTTCAAGACGCGCGTGTGGGAGCAAACGCACGACGTGGCCAAGGCCCAGGGCTGGTGCGCCCCGGTGATCGATTACAACGGCGACGGCAAGAGCGGCCCATTCACGATGCCGAGCGAGCCGCCCGATCCGAAGCTCGACCGGCTCGGCGCGGTAGATGGCTACGGAATTTCGATCAATCCGGCCGATGGAAGCGTCTGGTACACCGCGCCGGGTCCCGTGCCGGGCAGAATCGTGCGCGCAACGGCGGGATCCAATCCTCCTTCCACCTGCACGACGGAAGTTTACGAGCCTCCCTTCAACAATCCCAAGCTGCCGGGTGAGATGCATTACACGCCGCGCGGCGTGGATGTCGATAGCACCGGACTCGTGTGGACGGAGCTATCCGGCAGCGGCGAGCTCGCCAGCTTCGATCGACGCAAGTGCAAGGTGCTAAACGGGCCGACCGCGACTGGTCAGCAATGTCCCGAGGGCTGGACGATTTATCCGGTTCCCGGGCCCGGTTTCAAGGGCACTGAAGCGAAGGCGGACTGGTTCTACCTGAATTGGGTGGACCGCTACAACACGCTGGGCCTTGGAAAAGACGTCTCAGTGGTGCTGGGGACTGGCTCCGATTCGTTGCACTTCTTCAAGCCCGATACCAAAGAATGGATCACGGCGCGCGTGCCCTATCCGATGGGTTTCTACACGCGCGATATCGACGGGCGCATCGACGATCCCAACACAGGCTGGAAAGGCCGCGGGTTGTGGGCCACCACCGAAACGCGGGTGATCTGGCACTCCGAAGGCGGCAAGGGGCAGACGCCTCAAATGGTGCACTTCCAGGTGCGGCCGGATCCGCTAGCGAAGTAGTTCGCCAGGGAGTTTGATCGCGAGGACGTGGGCGCCGCTTAAGCGGGAAGCGTCCACGTCTTCAATGGCGTGCAACGCAAGATCGGAGTGGAACGTCCTACCTGTTGGCTGGAATAAAACCTTACTTTGAAGCCGCACGCGCAGTATCATCTACCGGGTTTGCACGTGGGCGAATCCGGCGGGGAACTGAAAGCCAGTAGTCGCTCGGGATGCAGATGGACCTGCGCCCGATAAGAATCTGGTTACCTTCTCGAAAAGTATGTCCTCTGCGCGCGAAAGGGAAACGCGATGAAACTGCAATCGAAATTTGCGATGTTTACCGTGGCCGCTTGCTTGATTCTTGGCGCGGCCTTTTTCGTAATGATGGCGCGCTTGCAAGCCGCTCCCCGCAAGGGAGGCGCTGCGGCGAATGCCGTATCGGTGGATGCCGAAGATATCGGCGGCACGGTGACGAGTTCGAAAGGCCCGGAAGCCGGCGTGTGGGTGATCGCGGAGACCACCGATTTGCAGACCAAGTTCCGCAAGATCGTGGTCACCAACGATCATGGGCAATATCTGCTGCCCGATCTGCCGAAAGCGACTTACAAGGTATGGGTCCGCGGCTATGGGCTGGTTGATTCGCCGAAAGTGGACGCGACGCCCGGGAAATCGCTCGATCTGGAAGCGGTGATTGCCCCCACGCCGCAGGTGGCCGCGCAGTCCTATCCTGCCAATTATTGGGTTTCGCTGCTGACGATTCCTAAGAAAAGCGATTTCCCCATGCACGTGGCTCCTCCCCCGGCGATACCGCACGAAGAGCATCGAGTTGAAAAGGGCACTCACGGGAACGCGCCCGCGCCGTTTGCCACCGTCATCAATACGCAGGCGGAGTGGCTCTTCGATTTGAAAGGCTGCTGGACGTGCCACCAGTTCGGTGTGAAGTCGACGCGGGAAATTCCCGCGAGCCTGGGTACTTTCAAGACCAGCGCCCTGGCCTGGGAGCGGTTTATGTCGTCGAGCCAGGCGGGCGCGTCGATGGTGATGGAGGCGAACAAACTAGGGCACGATCAGGCTTTTGGGATGTACGCCGATTGGGGCGATCGAATCGCCAAGGGCGAAGTGCCGGTGGCGCCGCCACGCCCGCAGGGACTCGAACGCAACGTGGTGGTGACCGTTTACGACTGGTCGGTGCGTTCGGCGTTCCTCCATGCCCTGATCAGCACCGATAAGCGGAACCCCACGGTAAACGGCGGCGGTCCGGTATACGGAGCCGAATGGTCGGGCGGCGATCTGGCCATCGTGGACCCGGCGAAAAATACGGCCAAGCTGGTTCAAGTACCGCTGCCGGACGAGTCGCAGCGTTCCAAGCAGGTTCTGTTTTCGCCCCAGAGCCAGCTCTATCCTTCGATGTACTTCGGAGACGAATTGGTCTGGAAAGACCCCATCAACCCGGGGCCCATCGCCATGGATGGCCGGGGGCGCGTGTGGCTGAACGTGGAAACGCGCATCGGCAACGCCGACTATTGCAAAAAGGGCTCAACGAACATTTACGCGATGCATTCCCCGCGCGAGGAACGCGGCAAGGGCGTGGACGTCTACGATCCCGAAACGGGGAAGTTCGGATTCGTGGATTTGTGCTTCCAGTCGACGCGCAACGCGTTTGCCTACGATAAGGACAACACTTTGTTCTTCACGGTTCAGCGCGACGGTGGAATCGGCTGGCTGAACACGCGACTCTGGGATGAAACGCACGACGCGGAAAAATCCCAGGGCTGGTGCCCGGCGGTGATCGACTACAACGGCGACGGGAAAATCGGCGAATACACCAAGTGGACCGATCCCCCGAATCCGAAACTCGACCGCGAAATCTACAAGCCGGGCGCCTACGGAATTTCGATCAATCCCATCGATGGCAGCGTGTGGTATTCGAACATTCAGGACATGCCGGGCAGGCTGGTTCGCATGGTGCGCGGTTCGAATCCTCCCTCGACGTGCCTCACGGAAGTTTACGAAGTGCCTTACGATCCCAAGGGCAACGGGCCGGGAGGCTCGCACGACCGGGGAATCGACATCGATACCAACGGCGTGGTTTGGACGCCGCTGACCGGCGAGGGCTATCTGGCCAGCTTTGACCGGCGCAAGTGCAAGACTCCTCCGACAGGTGAGGCGGCCGCGACCGGCAAGCAATGCTACGAGGGATGGAGCTTCTATCCGATCCCGGGGCCGACGTTCAAGTCCGATCCGACGGTGAAATCCGATTACAACTATTATATGTACATCGATCGCTACGATTCGCTGGGTCTCGGCAAGAACGCGGTGATCGTGGATGGAGCCAACTCCGATTCGCTGATCGTCTTTCAGCAGGACGCGAAGAAGTGGGTCCGGTTGAACATGCCCTATCCGCGGGGCTTTTTCTCCCGCTTCCTGGATGCGCGCGTGGACGATCCGAAGGCTGGCTGGAAAGGACACGGCGCGTGGGCCGGAAACCAATCGAGAGGGTCGCAGGTGACCGAGGGCGGTAAGGAGATGCCCAGCCAGTTGGCTCATTTCCAGATTCGGCCCGACCCGCTTGCCAAGTGAGCCCTTTGAAATTTGAAGCTCGATCAAAATCGAGTCGCTCCGGGACAATTTTAAAGAGGATAGTAATGACAAAAGGAAATTCGAAATCGCAAGCCCTTGCGGCAATGATCTGGCTTCTGTTTGGAGTGGTTGTTTTGGCGGCCATTATCCGGACGGAGGCTGCCCCGCGCGCGAACGCGGCGCGGGCGGACGCGAGTAGCGTGGTAATCGATGCCGATGACATCGGCGGTGTGGTCACCAGTTCGAAGGGGCCGGAAGCAGGCGTGTGGGTGATTGCTGAAACGTCCGATCTGCCGACCAAATTCCGCAAAATTGTCGTAACCGATGACGCGGGACGCTTCGTAGTGCCCGATCTGCCGAAGGCCAACTACAAAGTCTGGGTCAGAGGCTACGGGCTCGTGGACTCCGAGGTTGTGAGCACGACACTCGGCAAGACGCTGGCGCTCAAAGCCGTGATCGCCCCGACGCCGCAGGCCGCCGCGCAATACTACCCCGGCGATTATTGGTTCTCGCTGCTCAATATGCCGCCCAAGAGCGCCTTCCCCATGAAGATACGGTCGCGCGATGGCCAACTCATCGGCGAAGAACCGGATGCGCCGGGCAACTTCGCGCCCACAAAGGATACCGAGATCGAAAACCAGGCCCATTACGCGTTCCTGCTGAAGAGAGGCTGCGAGGTTTGCCATCAGATGGGTGAAAAGGCGACGCGCGAGATCGAGCCGAGCCTGGGAACCTTCGATTCGCCCGCGCTCGCGTGGGAGCGGCGTCTCATGTCCGGCCAGGTGGGGCCGCAGATGACCAACGCCCTGAATAGCTTCGGTCACGATCGCGGCCTGGCAATGTTTGCCGATTGGAGCACGCGGATCGAGAAGGGCGAAGTGCCTCCGGCTCCTCCGCGTCCCCAGGGCGTGGAGCGGAACGCGGTGATCTCGCTGTGGGAGTTTGGAACCGCTACTTCATTTTTTCACGACGTGGGCAGCAGCGATGATCGCCACCCCACCGCGAATGCCTACGGCCCGATTTACGGCACGGACTTTTCCGGGAACGCGCTTGCCGTGCTCGATCCTTACAAAAACACCAAAGAAATGATCCCGATCAAGCTGCGCAACGAGAAGGATCGTGAACTCCTGAAGCCGTTTACGCCGCAGACCATCGGCGCGCCGTCTCCGTATTGGGGCGAGGAATTGATCTGGAACGACCGTGTCACCTCCGCGCAGCCGCGCCTGGATAGTAAGGGGCGGTTCTGGTTCCATTCGCAGACTCGGGCCGACTTGCCTGAGTGGTGCAAGGCCAGCTCGAGCAATCCGTACGCCAAAATTTTCCCGATTCCCGAAGGTACCGTGGCGCGTGGCGGAACGTTCTACGAACCGAAGACCGGCAAGTTCGGATCGGTGGATACCTGCCTGCCCTCGGGCCACATGGTGTTTGCGGATGACAAGGATGAAACGTTGTATTACGCCAGCACGCCCGGCGTAGGCCCGGATCACCGCGGAGGAATCGGCTGGATCAAGACGCGCGTGTGGGATGAAACGCACGATTCGGAGAAGTCCGTCGGCTGGTGCCTCGCGATCATCGACTACAACGGAGACGGCAAGACCGGCGCTTTCACCAAGGCGGATGAGCCGCCCAATCCGAAGCTGGATCGTGAGGTGAAATGGTCGAACGGCTACGGAGTCGCGGTGAATCCGATTGATGGAAGCGTCTGGTATGCGGGCCTGGGCAATCCGGTTCCCGGTCGAATCTTCCGCGTGGAAATTGGCTCGAACCCGCCGGAAACGTGCAAGACCGAAGTGTACGAGCCCCCGTTTGATAATCCGAAGCTCCCGGGCGTGGAGGCTTATTCCACGTTAGGGCTTGCGATCGATAGCAAAGGACTCGTTTGGGCAGCGCTCGCCGGCAGCAACGACCTCGCGAGTTTCGACCGCAGCAAATGCAGAGGACCGCTCAACGGCCCGGAAGCCACAGGGCAGCAGTGCCCCGAGGGCTGGACGCTGTATCCGGTTCCCGGTCCGAAATTCAAGGGAAGCAATGTGCTGGCGGATTCGTTCTACCACAATTGGGTGGACCGCTACGACACCCTCGGCCTCGGTAACGATATTCCCATCGTGACCGGCACCGGCTCCGATTCGCTGATTGCTTTCATCCCCGAGACAAAGAAGTTTGTGACGTTCCGTGTGCCGTATCCGATGAGCTTCTACACCCGGCTCATGGATGGCCGCATCGATGACCCGAAGGCCGGTTGGAAGGGCCGAGGGCTGTGGACGGCCAATGAGACCAGGGTCGTCTGGCACATCGAGGGAGGCAAGGGCACCTCGAGTTCCGTCGCCCATATCCAGCTTCGGCCGGACCCCCTCGCCCACTAGCACCGGTTGAGACAGAAAGCGGAGGCGTTCTCCCTGGGGAGGACGCCTTTTTGCTTCCGTAGTCCTCGGCGTCCGTAAATCCGCAAGCCGGGAATGGACGGGCAGGCTTCTCTCCCTTCCATCCGCCGACCTACCTCGCTCAAAGACCATCGCTCTTCCCGGCCGAGAGCTTCTACTCCAGACCACAGCCACCGTACCCCGCCTCACATTCCTGGTAGATGGCTTTTGTTCCAAACGGCCATCGCGTTGCACGTAAATCAGCAAGCGTTGGGCTGCAAGCGGCCTTGGGGTGCCAAAATGGACGAGTTTTCGTCGAATTCGGCAATATTTTGTATTTTCCTCAGGACTTTCCCCATTCGTTGGGGGTATTGTGCGCCGCAACAGCAGACTTACGTTTGCTAGTGGGGATGTGTAATTCCAGGAGAGGGATACTCGATATGAAAAATAGGATTGTGGAGTTGTGGACAAGGTGTGCCTTGGGCACCAGCCTTGTCCTGCTCGTCGCTTTGTCGATGACGCTGAGCACGGTGGCTTTCGGCCAGTCGTCCTCGACGGGCGCGCTAACCGGAACGGTTAAGGATAGTTCAGGGTCGGTGGTGCCGAATGCGACTGTGACGCTGACCAGCGGTGGGACGGCACAGGTTCGTACCAGTACGACCGATGCCAATGGCACTTACAAGTTTGGATTTCTCCCTCCGGGCCCTTATGCGCTGAAGTTTGAAGCGTCCGGGTTTAACGCGGTAGATGTGCCCTCGGTCAACGTAGTGGTCACGGAAACCGACGTCTTCGATCAGACGCTGCAAGTGGGGTCGCAGACGCAGCAAGTGGAAGTCCGCGCGGAAACCGAACAGGTGCAGACGGCCACATCTACCTTGGGCACGACCGTTGGCGGAAATACCATCTCGGATATTCCTTTGACGGCACGCAACTACTCGACCATTCTGGGGCTCGCCGCCGGCGCGAACGTCGCCGTGTATAACGCGACTCAGTTGGGCCGGGGCACGCAGGACATCGTGGTGAACGGCGCTCTCGCCGCTCAGAACAACTATCAGCAGGATGGATCTTCCATCATCAATACCGCCGGAACCGGGACCGGCGCCGACTCCGGCGGGGCTACCAGCGGAATCGGGATCGTGAATCCGGACGCCATCCAGGAATTCAAGATTCAGACCTCGACCTACGATGCCGGCTATGGACGCAATCCCGGCGCGAACGTAAACGTCGTCACCAAGTCCGGCACGAACCAGTTCCACGGAAGCGGATTTGAGTTTTTCCGCAACGCCGTGCTCAATGCCAACGACTATTTCCGCAAGGAGAGCCCCGCTATCAACGGCATCGCCCAAAACGGACGTCCGGTGCTGAACCAGAACCAGTTCGGCGGCACGATCGGCGGCCCGGTGAAGAAGGACAAACTGTTCTTCTTCGCTTCATTCCAGAGGACTTGGCAGAAGAACGGCCTTGCTGCGGCAGGCTTTTCCAATCCCACGCTGGTCTACATCCCGGCCGGCCCACGTAGCACCGTGATTGGTTCTCCCTGGGTGACCGCGTTGGGAGCAGCATATAACCCTCAAGCCCCCTTCAACGGCGGAGTTAAAGTTGCCGCTGACGGGTCAAACATCAATCCGGTCGCCCTCAATTTACTCAATTTCAAGAATGCCGACGGTACATATTACGTTCAGGGTGAAACTGCCGTTCCTCTCGCTTCTGGGACTTTGACCCAGCAGCCCGGAACTCAGCAAACGACGTTCAGCGATCCCGCCCACTATGTTGAAAATCAGGGCACGGGCAACGTCGATTATGTGCTTAACAGCCGCAACACCATTTCGGGTCGGTTTTTCTATAGTTCCGTTCACACGATCGGCCCGATCGGAATCGGCGCGACGGGGTCGGCAGTTACTCAGGGCCTGCCTGGTGCGCCCGGTAGCTTTACGTTCCCGACCGAGTACACAACGGGGAAGCTCACCACGATCGTCTCGAACAACGTAGTGAACGAAGCGAAGGGCTCCGTTCAGCGCACCGTGGTTTATGACTTCCCGGGGTTCGTCAATCCGAACGGCTCTCTCGTCACCAACACCCAATTCGGAGTAACTCCTGTCGAGCCAACTTACGATGTAACCAACCGGTATACGATCAAGGGGCTATTTGTTTTCGGCACCGGTGTCGCCGTTGCCCGTAAGCTGAACACCTCGTGGGAAGTGTCTGACCAGATTTCCTGGTCGCACGGAAAGCACACCATTCGTTCCGGTTTTGAATTCGAACGCGACCGCCTGAACTGGTACTTCCCGGCGCTGGCCGGTGGGGGTAATGCGAACGAGACCTTCGATACCTTCGCCGATTTCCTGCTGGGGCTGCCGGGTTGTGCGACAAACCTTACGGCTGCGCAATGTGCGGCCACAAAGGCAAACGCCACGGGTCCGGTCCAGCCAGGTCAGACGAACGGCAGCGGCTCTAGCAATATCGATAACACAGGTAACTCCGTTTCGCTCACAAAGCCGGGCGGCGATAACCACTTCTTCCGGTCACCTGCTGCAAGCGCCTTTATCCAGGATGACTTCAAAGTGTCCAGCAGGCTGACGGTGAATCTCGGGTTGCGCTGGGAGTACAACGGATTGTTCTACGACTCCGCTGGCAATACCACGAACACCTGGACGAGCCTGATCAGCACTGTGAATGTTCCCGTAGCACAAGGGGGCACTCTAGGAAGCACCCCAGCCACCGGATCATTGGCTGGGTTTGTCGTGCCGTCGAACTATAACGCTTCGCTCTATCCCGCACCGCTGGTGGGCGGACTCTTCCAGAGCAACCATAAAGTGCCCACTCAGAATAACCCCCCGATCGATGCGTTTGCGCCGCGTGTTGGTTTTGCCTGGAGGCCTTTGTCGAGCGACCGCTTTGTCGTACGGGGCGGGGTCGGGGTTTTCTATGACCGCCAGGGCATAGCCGCCTACAACTCCAGCGCCGTGCAGATTTGGCCGTACGCCGTTCCGGTCTTTCAAGCCTCGAGCGCCACAAACCAGGGGTCCAGCGAAGCTGTGCCGTATTTCAGCGTACCGAACCCTCCTGTATTGGGATGGTCGTCGGGGGCCCGCTGGATCAACATCAATACAACGGGTCCTACGGCTAATACGGGATCAAGCTCCAATCTGGCCGTAAACGTAATGAACCCCATATACCATTATCCAGCGACCTATCAGTGGAACCTGAACACTCAGTATGAGTTTGCGCCCAGCTGGGTGCTGGAAGTGGGTTATGTGGGTAGCCACTCGGTCGACCAGGGAGGAGTTGCCCTCACCGGCGGCGGCTCACAAGGCCTTCAGATTAACGAGCCGCTGCTTGCCACGGCGACCACCCCGGTTAACGGCATCACTGTCAACACGACCGGCAACACGGCGGAGCGGGTACCTTACCTCGGCTTTTCCCCGACCGGCCTTAACACCTTCATAAACGCTGGAAGAACCCTATTCGACAGCTTGCAGGTTACCGTGCGCAAGCGCATGTCCCACGGTATCGAGTTGCAGGGGGCGTACACATGGGCTCAAGACCTGTCGACTGCGGACCACTACAGCTATAACGACCCCCACGCTCCAACGCTATACGGACGTTCTTCCTACTATCGCCCGCAGCGCCTGACAATCAATTACAGCTGGGATCTTCCCTTTGGCAAACACGATGGTCTCGTCGGGAAGTTCACCAATGGTTGGAGTCTGGCGGGTGTGACCGTGGTGCAAGACGGTCTGCCCTTGACTGTAACCGACACCCGTGGCGGAGCCATCTACGGGAAAGTGAACACATCGACGGCCCAGTTTGCGTCCGGAATGACCGCCGCTAATGTGGGTCTCCCGGGCGGAGACGAAGCCCGGCTGAGCGGTTGGTTCAATAAAGCAGCTTTCGCGGCGGGGCCGCCAGTGGTGGGCGCCATAAACGGTGTGGGAGGCGGAACCGGCTGGGGAAATGCGGGCGCGGGTATCATCCTTGGCCCGGGCCAGCTTAACTTCGACTCGACTATCCAGAAGACGACCAAAGTGGGCGGTCTCCACGAGGACGCGGCTCTGGTGTTTCGCGCGGAGTTCTTTAACGCTTTCAACCATGCCCAATTCAACACACCGACCTCGGTGGATGCTTCCACGGGAACCTTCGGCGTGATCAACAGCTCGGCGGTCAATCCGCGGTTGATTCAGTTCGCTCTAAAGTACGTTTTCTAGTCTGCGTCTGACTGGAAGGCGATTGGTTTGAAAAAGGGGGCCGCGCTTTGCGGCCCCTTTTTTCTTGTGGGAGGAGCGGTCGATAGAATCCGTATTTTTACTGAAGGGGATTCTGGGCGGCGGTGCAGTAAGGAGCCGTATAACCCGCAGTGCCCGAGGTATTGTAACGGATTACCCCGGTGGCATCCGAGCAGAAGCCGCGCTGGCCGGTGGTGCCGACAGTGATCGGAACGGCGGTGACCACGTAACCGTCGGAATAGCCGTAACCGCCCGAGCAGGAGCTTGATGCGCTTGTCAGCACGGTGGCACCGTGGTTGAGGGCGAAGGTGTAACCGCTCTTGGTTCCCCCGGTTAGCACGCTATCGACTAGCTGGGCATTCGTGCAGCTTACGGCCCCCGTGGATGTGCCGATGGCGGTGAGGCTGGGCGGAAAGCCGTTTCCATAGGTTGAGTTATAGGTGATGGCCGCGGTGGTCACCGTACGGATGGAGCCCACCGCCGAGGCTTCATTTGCCGCCATCCGCGACCGCAGCAGATTGGGGATCGCGATGGCCGCGATGATCAGGATAATCGCTACGACGATGAGAAGCTCAATCAGTGAGAAGCCTTTTTCGTGCCGATTCATTTTGAATCTCCCGGAAACGATGAGTGATTTTTTTGCGCACTGCGACGCAGCAAAACGATTCCGAGCGAATGCAAGAGCGAGCTTTTTTGCGGAAGAGGGGGCTAGGTGCGGAGGATGCATATCAAACGCAGCCGCGCGTTTGACCTGACCGGGCGAGAAGGAAGGACAATTGGAATCTCGCGTTCTTCGTAGCGGACCGGGACACGAGCGTAAACGGCGGAAGCCGGTGCGGGATGGTCGGTTTCCTTGCTTACCGCCGTGGCTTTGCAGGTGGAAGAACCGCTCAGCAGTGTGTAATCGTTGCAAGTGGAATCCGTCAACGTGAGCAGTTCCGGATATTCGCGCGCCAGCAGAGAGCAAAGAAGAACGACAAAAGTGAGAGCGAGAGTGAGGCTTTGACATACCGCTAAGGCGCGAGCTTTCTTATCGGGGAACAGTTGGGTTTGTATCGGGCTCGGTGCGGCCATCAGATTCGCTCGCCTAAGGAATGCATGAGAAATATATAAACTACCCCAATATCGGTTAAGCAAGCCGCGTGCCAAATTGCAACATCTCTACGATAGCTCTAAACTATTGAATTATTGCGGCTTGCTGAATTCTCTTGCAAAGAATCCATAGTGTGGGCCGGCGGCGAACGGACACAATTTGTCATTCTCCTTAGTCAATTTACGAGAACTCGGCGGAGCGGCGATAAACCGAATTCCGCCGCGGGCACGCCTGACTATGCAGACTTCGTAACGGGTGTATCCTTCACGGCTGATCGCTCCAGACGAGCGCGTAAAAGGGGGCAGGAACTCACCATGGGACATTCCACTTGCTGCGGCCCGATGTCGCGCCGGAGGGTGCTAAAGGCAGGCCTAACGGCCGCCGCAGTCGCGGCTGCGGCGAGAAGCAAAGAGATATTTGCGGCTTCCTCGGTTCGCCCGATCGACATCCACGCGCATTATTACCCGCAGTCGTTCTTTGATGTAATCGTGGCGGACGGCAAGCGCTTCGACGCCGAATACCACAAGACGGACACCGGCTTTTCGTTCAAGACGCCCGCTGGAAGCAACGTGCTGGAAGCCAAATTCATGGATTTGAAGATGCGCATCGCGGATATGGACCGGCAGGGCGTCGCGATGCAGGCGGTCTCGATGAGTAACCCCATGGTCTACTGGGGCGACGAGGATTTCTCGCATCGCATGGCAGTGGCCTGGAACGACGGCGCGAGCGCGGCTCATCTGCAATATCCCACGCGCATCGTGGCGCTGATGATGCTGCCCATGCTGTATCCGGATCGCGCCATCGAGGAACTCAACCGCGCGAGCAAGCTGCCGGGAATGCGCGGCGTCTATCTAGGCACTCATATCGACGACACGCACGATCTGGACGATCCGCTCTTCGAGACGATCTACAATCGGATCGAAGCGCTGGGCTTGCCCATTTTTCTGCATCCGCTGCCGAATTACGGCGGGGCACACATGAAGGACTACTACCTCTCCAATCTACTGGGCAATCCCTTTGACACCGCGATTGCGGCCTGCAAGCTGATTTTCGGCGGCGTGCTCGACCGTCACCCGAGGCTCCAGATCAACCTGCCGCATGGCGGCGGAGCGCTGCCTATTCTGATTGGCCGCGTGGATCAGGGCTACCGGGTGCGTCCGGAGATCAAGAAAATGAATGTGCCGCGGCCGCCGAGCGACTATCTGCGGCGGTTTACCTACGACACGGTGACGCACTCCAAGCCGATTATGGAGTTTGTGATCCAGGAGGTCGGCGCCGACCGCGTGATGATCGGGAGCGACTACTGCTACGACATGGGTTACGACCGGCCGCTCGAGTTTCTCGAACAAATCAATCTAACGAGCGCTGAGAGAAAAATGATCCTTGGCGAGAATGCGTCGCGGATACTCAAACTCTAAATCCGTTGTTGAAGATTTAAGACAGGCTTAAAGCTTGGGCATTTCGGCGCCGTCGCCTATCACGGTCATCCATTTCTTGACTTCCCATTTGGTGACTACGCCGTTTTTCACGTAGGGATCGGATTTGGCGAAATCCTTGGCGCCCGCTTCCGAGCGGAACACCAGAATGGCCCCATGGTCTGGCTCGGCATATGCTCCGGCTAAAACCATTTCACCCCGGTCAAACGACTTCCGCGCCAGTTCAAAATGCGCGGCACGCAACGGGGCGCGCTTGGCTACGAAATCTTCCACGTAATCGTAGAACAAAAGGTAGTGCATGCGATTTCGTCGCTTTTCCCGCTTCGCGCGGAGGATCAGACGGAGTAGGAAACGTTCTCGTCGTCAATTACTGCTGCCGCCTTCTCTTTGGACGCAGGGACGGTTGCTTTTGTGCCGCGGCGCATGGCCACCTGGCCGGTGCGCACGACTTCGATCAAACCCAGCGGACGCAGGACTTCGAGCAGGCTGTCGATCTTGTCCTCGGTTCCGGTGATCTCGATGGTGAGCGAGTCGTGGGCAACATCGACCACGCGCGCGCGGAACACGTTGGCGAGCTCCAGCACGTGCGATCTGGATTCGGGCGTCGCTTCCACTTTGATGAGCGCGAGGTCCCGCACAATCGCGGGCTGCGCGGTCACGTCGTCCACCAGCAGAACATTCACGAGCTTATAGACGTTGGCGACGATCCGCCGGGCCTGGTCCTGGTCGGCATCGAGGACGATGGTCATCCGCGAGACCTCGGGTTTTTCGGTGCGCCCCACGGTGAGAGAATCGATGTTGAACGCGCGGCGCCGGAACAGCGACACGACACGCGACAGCACACCCGGCTTGTTTTCCACGTAAACGATAAATGTATGGAGCATGGTTTTCCTATTCGTCTCCCGCGGTTTCGACGATCGGGCTGGGCCGGCGGATCATTTCGTGCAGCGATGCGCCCGCTGCCACCATCGGGTAGACCGTATCTTCCTGCTCGACCTGGAAATCGATCAGCACGGGGCCGTTGTGCTCCCGCGCGGCCCGGATGGTGGGAACCACGTCGCCGCGCTTGTTGCAAATGATGCTGCGGATCCCGTAGGCCTCGCCGAGTTTTTTGAAATCGGGGCTGAGCAGGGGAGTGGCTTCGTAATTCCGCTCGTAGAAGAATTCCTGCCACTGGCGGACCATTCCCAGGTAGCCGTTGTTGATGATGGCGATGTTTACCTTGAGATTTTCCTGCACGATGGTGGCGAGCTCGGCCATGGTCATCTGGAAGCCGCCGTCGCCGGCGACCACCCAGACATCCGATGCGGGGCAGCCCACCTTCGCGCCAATCGCGGCCGGCAGCGCGAACCCCATGGTGCCCAAACCGCCGGAGGTGATCAGCGAGCGGGGGCGGTCATGCTTGTAATACTGCGCTTCCCACATCTGGTGCTGGCCGACGTCGGTGACGACGATGGTTTCGCTGTCGCGCGTTTCGTGCCACAGGTCGTTGATCACGTGCGCGGCGTACAGGTGCCCGTTGTCCGGGAGATTCTGGATATCGCGCACGGCCGAATCGCCCTTGAGATTGCGGACGAACTCGAGCCACTTGCGGCGATCTTTCATCTCCATACGCGGCTGCAATTCGTGCAGGACTTTCCGGAGGTCGCCGACCAGAGCCACGTCCACCTTGACGTTTTTGTTGATCTCCGACGGGTCGATATCGATGTGGATCTTTTTGGCATTGGGGGCATATGTTTTGAGGTTGCCGGTGACGCGATCGTCAAAGCGCATTCCCAGCGCGATCAGCAGGTCGGCTTCCTGAATCGCCGTGTTGACCCAGGCCTCGCCGTGCATGCCCATCATTCCGAGATTGAGCACGTGGGTGGAAGGGAAGTGCCCCAGGCCGAGCAGAGTCATGGCCACGGGAATCGAGCCGCGTTCGGCGAACGACTGCACTTCGTGTTCGGCTCCGGAGACCGAAATTCCGTGCCCGGCGAGGATGATCGGGCGCTTGGCCGCGTGAATCAACTCGAGGGCTTTGTCGTAGGCATCCTTCGCGGGGGAGAGATCCGGGCGGTAGCCGCGCATTTTGGGCGCTGCCGCTTCCCAATCGAATTCGCAGGAGCTTTGCTGCGCGTCCTTGGTGATGTCGATCAGCACCGGCCCCGGGCGTCCGGATTTTGCCACGTAGAACGCCTCGCGAACCGTGTGGGCGATCTCATCGGCTCGCGTCACCAGGTAGTTGTGCTTGGTGATGGGCAGCGTGACGCCGGTGATGTCGGTCTCCTGAAAGGCGTCCGAGCCGAGCAGCTTGCTGCCGACTTGCCCGGTGATGCAGACGATGGGCACGGAGTCCAGCATGGCCGTGGCGATGCCGGTGACCATGTTGGTGGCGCCAGGGCCGGAGGTGGCAATCGCCACTCCCACGTCGCCTGTGGCGCGCGCGTAGCCGTCTGCCATGTGCGTGGCGCCTTGCTCGTGGCGTACTAGGATATGGTGGATGGAGCTGTGGCGCAGGGCATCATAGACCGGGAGGATGGCGCCGCCGGGATAGCCGAACACCTGCTTTACGCCTTCGCGCTCGAGGCATTCCCAGAGGATCCTTGCGCCTGTCATCGTTGTTTTGTCCGCGGCTGCCTTCTGCGCGGGTGTCTTCTGCTCTGCCTTCTGGCCGCCCATATTTCCTCCGTCAAGAGATCATAAATCAAAAAACCCACCTAACCAGTTTCGGTCGGTGGGTTCAGGAGCCTTGCAGATTTCCTTGTTTCAGCTGGCTCTTGAACCACAGACCGAGGCGGGTACACCTACTACTACCCTAAGGCCTACTACACTAAGTTGGCCGGTCGCGCTCTCGTGTCTGAAGGATTGAGCCACTGTTTCTGGGGTCCTTTGCCTTGCGACTCCGCTTACAGCCACCAACTCTATTATTCACGCCGGAATATGTCAAGGAGCAGTTGTCGTGGGGATAATCGCTCTTGGCAATAGGTGCGCCAGGGCTAGTAAGAATGGCTGGGGACTGCGGCTGGCTCGGATTGCCTGGCGCGTAGTAGGCTTGCCCGTGGGGCCAAGCGATATTTCAGGAGCGTCCAGACGGCTTCGATGCCGTCCGCGAAGCGGATCTTCTTGCCGTCGGCGATGCCTCGGGGGTTATAGCGGATCGGTACTTCGTGGATAGGGTAATCGAGGCGGCGGAGCTTGGCCGTGACCTCGGGGCAGAACTCGAAGCGTTCGCATTCGAGGCGCAGCTCGCGCAGCACGGACGCGCGGAAAGCCTTGTAGGCGGTGGCTTCGTCGGTGAGGCGCGCATCGAAGAGAAGGTTGGCGCTTTTGGTGAGGATGCGGTTCGCCAGCCGGTATTTCAATTCCATTCCGGTGGCGTTTCCCAGAAAGCGCGAGCCGTAAACGACGTCGGCATGGCCCTTCACGATGGGATCGAGTAGCCGGGCGTAATCGCTGGGATCGTATTCGAGGTCGCCGTCCTGAGTCACGATGACTTCGCCTCGTGCCAGGGCGATCCCGGTGCGCAGCGCCGTCCCTTTGCCTAAGTTTCTTTCGGAATGCTGCCCCACGATGATGCCGGCCCGGGCGTGCTGGCTGAAAATCTGCGCGGTGCCATCGGTCGATCCGTCGTCCACTACGACGATTTCTTTCGAGCATCCCTCCGGGAGGGGCGCCTGGCGAACGCGTTCCAGCACTTGATTGAAGGTGCGGAATTCGTTGTAGACGGGAATGATTATGGAAATCAGCATGGCGTCTCGAGCACGGCGAACAGCGATTGCCCGAAGGGCGGGCGCGCGATTTCTTCCAGCCTGGAGAGCGCCGGCACGAGCCTTTCGAACGCTGCGATCTGTTTTTCGGACTGCGTTTCGCGTTTCAGGATGCGGGAGTTCAGCCACCAGCCGAAAAAGCCGGCGCAATTCATGTAGTGCGCTTTGCGGACGCGCAATCCCGTCTCGGCCGCCCGGCGCGTGAGGGAATTGAGGGTGTAGCGGCGATAGTGGTTGAGGTTTCTGTCGATGGGCCCGTACAAAGCGGAGAACGCGGGGACTAGCAGCACAATCACACCGCCTGGAATCAAAAGCGAGGACATGGCGCGCAACGCCGTGACATCGTCTGCGATATGTTCGAGAACGTTGAGGCAAACGCAGGAGTCCGCGGCAAAGCCGGCCAATTCCGAGAGCTGCTCATCCAAGTTGCCAATGTCGCATATCAGGGCGCGCAGGTTTGGATGGTTCGCGTAGCGTCTCTGGAGTTCTTCGATGCAGCCGGGTTCTTTATCCAGCGCGAGGACGGGGTCCCGATTGAGCAACGCTCCGGTGAAATTTCCAACCCCGCAGCCCACTTCTATGACGCGCCGGCCGATTTCGTGCGTTACAAGACGCGCCTGCCACGCGAAATAGTTTTTCGCCTGGCTCATCCGCTGTTGATCGCCGAGCGTGTAAGCGGCTGCTTCAAGCGGGTTGAGGGTCAAGGTATCCAAGGTGGCTCTCCGGCCGACCGGTACTATACACCTGCATAGATGGACTTTTCGCCGGTAAGGTTACTTGCGATCTGGCGTTGGCAGATGCGCGCGGGCTCGTTCTGTCAGGCCCGCCACCGCGACCGCGCAAAGCAGGAGCACCATAGGATCGATCGGATAGCGATAGCGAAAGAGGGCCTGGCTCATGTACGAGGCGAAGGGAAACACGATAGGAAATGCGGCAACGGGAACGGCGTAGGGCCTGAGCTTCCGGTCTGCAAAAAACAGTACGGTTCCCACCAGAGCGCCCACCGCGGCCAGAAAGTTACACACGAAAACACTGCGGATCAGTAAAGACGGGGTTCGCAGGAAGTCTTTGAGAGGGTGAGGCGTGCCGGCCCAGGTGGCTATGAAGCGGTCCTTGAAGAGCGTCAATTCCCGCCTTGGATGGCTGACGATCCATCGAATTGCCTCGGTTTGCTTTTCGCGCATGTAGGCAACCTCGCCCATGCGGACGTATTTGGCGCGCTCGGTGCTGTTGTCGATGGGATGCAGCCCGCCCGGGAAGCTGTCGCGGTACTGGTCGTTGTTGCCGAGCCACATTTGCAGACCCAGGGCGGAGCGCAGCGGGATAAAGCTGTGGAAGACGGCGTAATTGCGGATCGTCCAGGGCGCGCAGAAAAGAACGATCGCGGCCGCCGCGGCTGCGAGCTTCGGAATCAAGCGCTCTCGCCTGCCTTGGAGTTGGCGGTACGCCATCCAGCCGAGCAGGAAGGGCAATCCGGCGAGCAGTGTCGCGTTGGTCATCAGCGCCACACCCCACAAAATTCCGTATGCGCACCAATCGCGCGTTCTCTTTGAGTCTGCGACCGCAAGTGTTGCCCACAAGATCGTCGCGGCCAGCAATCCTGAAAGGGAGGTGTCCCAGACCCACTGGAACGGGATGATGGCGGCATTCGGGAAAATGGCCCACATCCAGGCCGCGCCCGCTCCTACTGCCACGCTCGCGATGCGTTTGCCCGCATAAAAAATTGGCACGCACGTGAGCGTTGAAAACAGAATGTTCAGGCCGATCGTCGCGAGGAAAGCATGGAAGTTGAACGTTCCGAATATCTCGAATACACCCGCTACGAGCAACGGGTACACCGGCGTGGTGAACGCGGTGGGCCCGGTGTCGACGCGGAACGGCGACCCGAAACCCCTTCCGACGGCCAGCGAGTAGGCGATATCCCCCGGTTCGTAAAGGAAGGGGACCGCCTGCAGCGCCTGGCGGGGGATCACATTGGTTTCGTGCCAGGCGTACGCCAGGCGTATTCCCAGCGCCACGAGCAGAATCAGGAGAAGGGAAGTGGCCGCGATTTTTAACGGTGTTCTCACGCAGGGAATATATCGTACCGTAGAGGCGCGGAGGCGGCTAACTCCCGGTTGTACGAGAAACGCCGCGAGTAGGGAGGATGTATGGCGGATATGCCGAACGGACTTATCACAAAGCCGTGCAAGGATTCCGTCGTGGCGACGACGGAGCGTTTCGCCGCTCTTCTAAAGGCTAGGGGAATTACGCTCTTCGCGCTGCTCGACCACAGCGGCGAGGCCGAGAAGGCCGGGCTGAAGATGCCGCCCACCAAGCTGCTGATTTTTGGCAATCCTAAAGGGGGCACGCCCGTGATGCTGGCGGCGCCTACGATTGCCATCGACCTGCCACTGAAGGTGCTTGTTTGGGAAGACGCTGCCGGCAAGGCATGGATCAGTTTCAACGATCCCGCGTACCTGCAGAAACGCCACAATGTTCCCGGTGAGTTGGTGAAGAATATCTCCGTGGTCGACGGCCTTGTGGACCAAGTGCTGGCCTGATTCTGCTGAGCGGACCGGCGAGCCCGACTCCGTGATAACAGGTCAGAAGGTTAAAATTACACACAAAACAAGCACCTGAGCGCCCTATTCGTCCCTTCGTTTGCTATAATCCGTCCCCATACTATGGACTTCGACCACCTCATCACATTCGTCGAGATTGCCAAGCAGGGCAGCTTTTCGCGCGCCGGACAAAAACTCTACCGCTCCCAGCCTGCCGTGAGCGCGCAGATCCGCCAACTGGAGCAGGAGTACGGACAAAAGCTTTTCGACCGCGTGGGCAAATCGGTGCGGCTCACGGTGGCCGGCGAGACCTTGCTCGAATACGCCGGGCGCCTGCTCACGCTGCGCAACGAATCCCTGCGCGCCGTTGCAGACCAGGCCAGCACGCCGCGCGGCACGCTTGCCGTAGGGGCAAACGAGGCCACGTGTCTTTACGTGCTGCCCGACATTTTCGCCGAATACAACCGCCGCTTTCCCTCGGTGCAGATCAGCATCTACCGGAACTTCAGCCACAAGGTGCTGGAGAAGGTCGAGGACGGCACGGTGGACGTTGGCATTGTCACCATGCCGGTGAAGTCGCCGAGCCTGAAGGTTCATTCGATCTTTCGCGACCGGTTGATGCTGATGGTCGATCCGGCCAACCCGCTTGCCGCCTATAAGAGCGTGCGCACCAGCGACATCGCCGAGCAGCCGTTAATTTTCCCGAAGACCGGCTTCATGCGGCAGGTGCTGGATAAGCAGTTTCGCCCGTACCGCTCGCGGTTGCGCGTCACGATGGAGCTGCCGAGCGTGGGGATGATCAAGCGTTTCGTGGCTGCCGGTCTCGGGGTTTCGATCATCAGCGAGACGTTTGCACGCGACGAAGTGAAAGCCGGGCAGGCCAAGCTGATTCCCATTTCCGATGTGGAGTTGTTTCGCGAGCTTGGAATCGTGTACCGCCGGGATCGCACGCTTCCGCGGTCCGCCTCGGCGTTTGTTGCTCTGGTCCGGCAGGGCGCGGCGGTCACGTCCGCCGAAAATATGGAAGGGAAGGTCGCGCACAAACGCTGATCGGGTTTGTGTCAGCGCCGCCTCGATCGGATTGCCAAGATTCAGAAGAGCCCTGGTTATCCCGCCTGAGTTTCTGCTGTATTTGATGATCTCTTCTCTTACGTGTCATCCCGAGTGCAGCGAGGGATCTGCATTGCCTTCAGCGCCGCAATCATAACGGGCAGAACTCGGCCCCGGAATGCCGCGCGGCTGTGTTAGCATCGAACTTCCTAAAATATGCATTTGCGGAGACATCCTAGAGCGTGACACAGCGCAAGCGAGTCCTCAGCGGCATGCGGCCCACCGGCCGGCTCCACCTTGGCCATTATTTCGGCGCCCTCTCGAACTGGCTCAAATTGCAGGAAGAATACGAATGCTTCTTTTTCGTGGCGGACTGGCACGCGCTGACGACGCATTACGAGGACACGTCATCGGTCGCCGAGAACACCGCACCCAGATTCGGATGCGCCGTCAGGACGTCGGCCATGTTGGTCTCGGCCGTGGCGTTGGTCGCGTCGGCGCTCTCGACGCTCTGCACGACGGTGAGCGGACTGCCCTTGAGCGTCGCCAGGAATCCCGCGACGCGATCGTCCTGGGACTCGGTCCCGGGAGGCGCCCGGAAGATCGCGATCTGGGTCGACGGCAGCTTGTGCGCCCGGTATTCGCTCAACAGCCAGGTTCCGGCCTGCACTCCGGCCTTGTAGTTGTCGGAGCCGACGAACGACACGCCCTTCCAGTTCGGAACCGGGGAGTCCATCGCCATGAACTTGACCTTGGGGTACTGGGCCTCGAGCCGCTGGAGCCCTGTCGCCATGCCGGCACCGTTG
>CAZRKW010000038.1:0-23212 GCA_964600355.1 uncultured Acidobacteriaceae bacterium | reverse complement strand
CCTGTACGCGGTCGGGGATTCACAGTAGAGTTCATCTTTCAATCAGGGAGGCGGATCGACTATGGCGGCTGCAAGCACACAGGCTCCTGTTCCGGCGAAGGAGCCGGAGCACGTTCCAGAGCAGCCCAAGCCCGAGCCGAAATGGCGCAGCTACCTCGTCCCGGCGCTCGTAGTGCTGCTGGCTGCAGCAGTCGTGTTCACGATCACCCGCAACTGGAATTCCTGGGAGGGCGGCCGCATCGAGCAGGTCACTGACGACGCTTATGTTCGAGGCGATCTTACACCGCTCAGCACCAAGGTCGCGGGGCTGGTCAAGGATGTACACGTCTCCGACTATCAACAAGTCCACCGGGGAGACGACATTGCCGACCTGCAGGACGACGATTACCAGGCCCAGGTAGCGCAGGCCACCGCCGCGGTGGAAGCGGCCAAGGCCGCGATCGAGAACAATCGCCGCCAGATCGAGCTGCAAGATTCGCGCATCGACAGGGCTCTAGCTGGAATCGATCAGGCCAAGGCCCAAATCACGGCCGCGCAAGCCGCGAAAGCGGCAGCCCAGGCGGATGTAGTGCGCACGCAGGAGGAGCGCACCCGCCAGGAGGCGCTCCTTAAGACGCAGTCCGCCACACAGCAGAAAGTCGAGCAGGCCGTTGCCGACGAACAACGCTTGGCGGCTCAGTTGGCCAGTCGCGATGCCGACATCGAGGAAGCGAAAACGGCGCTGCGCAGCAGCGAAATCGCAGTCGAATCGGAACGCCGCGGCAAAGCTGTCTATGAGTCGCAACAGTCGCAACTGGTTGCGGACCTCCATGCCAAAGAAGCGGCTCTTACCGTGGCGCAGGTAAATCTCGGATACACAAAAATCACGGCGCCCGGGGACGGCACCGTAGGCGAACGCCAAGTCCGCCCCGGCCAGCTCGTTTCGCCTGGAACACAGGTGATTTTGTTTGTCAGCAGCGTCAAATGGGTCCAGGCCAACTACCGCGAGACGCAGCTCACCAACATGAAAATCGGCGATCCCGCCGAGATTCGCGTCGACGAGTATCCCGGACAAATCGTTCGCGGAAAGATTGCGGAAATCGCGCCGGCCAGCGGTTCTCAGGTCGCCTTGCTGCCGCCCGACAACGCCACCGGCAACTTCACGAAAGTCGTGCAAAGAATTCCTGTAAAAATCGCCCTGGATGATTCCAGCGTTGCCGCAACTCTGCGTCCCGGACTTTCCGTAATCGCCACCGTTCGCACACGGCACTGAAGGGAGCGCACGATGGCTGCTTCGGCTACGGTCCTACCCAAAGCGAGGGCGTTGCAGGTCGTTCACGCCATTTCAGGAGCCCTTCCGTCCGCTCTCTCCAACAGCCCCCTGCTCGGTATTCTGGGCGTCATCATGGGCGCGGGAATCGTCACCCTTGCCGGCCGGATGATCACGCTCGGCGTTGCCGACCTCAAGGGTGCCGTGGGAATCGGTGTCGACGACGGGGCGTGGATCGGCAGCGCCTTCAACATTGGCTTGATGTTCATCGGCCCCTTCACCGTGTATCTGGGCGGTTTGCTCGGCGCCCGGCGGATACTGCTCCTTGCTGCGGGCTCGTTTACGCTGATCAGCGCGTTTCTTCCCTTCATCCACAACTACAGTTTGCTGATGGCCGCCCTCGCGCTGGCCGGGCTGACCTCCGGCACGTTCTACCCGCTCACGCTCACCTTTGCCCTGAGAAACATTCCACCGCGGTTCCTTCCTTTCACGCTGGCGTTCTATGCGACTTGCGTCGATGGGGCCGTGAACATCGCTCCTTCGCTGTATGGCTGGTTCAGAGACGATCTCGGATGGCAATGGATGTTCTGGTGTTCCGCGGTACTCACGCCGGTGATGATGATCTGCATCTACTACGGCATACCGGTTTCCCCGGCCCCCAAAAGAACTGGGGCGGCGCCCAGCTTTGCCGGATTCTTGTATGCCAGCGCGGGCTTCGCGTTGTTGTTCGCCGCGCTCGATCAGGGACAGCGCCTCGATTGGTGGCGCTCGGGATTATTCATCGCGCTGTTTCTCGGTGGTTCGTTCTTTCTGGTGGCTTCGCTCGTGAGGCGCATGAGCGGCCCCAATCCTCTGGTCGACTTGCCCTATCTGCGCCAATGGAACACTCTGCTGCTGGGTATCGGGCTCATCCTCTTTCGTTTCGCTCTCCTCGCGACGGTCGTTCTCATCCCCCAGGTGCTGGCGGTCCATGGATTCGAGGCCGATCAGATTGGCCCCGCGTTGATGTGGACCGCCGCTCCTCAGTTGATTATCGCGGTCATTGCCGCCTTCCTGCTCCGCGCGAATTTCGATTCGCGGCTGCTCATGGCGACAGGTTTTGCGTGCATCGCGTTCGCGTGCTGCCTGAATGCGACGCTCACCAGCGCCTGGTCGGCGGCGAATTTTTACCGCACCGAATTGCTCATGGGCGTGGGGCAGTCCTTCGCTTTCGTCGGCATCGTCTCGACGATTGTGCTGCAGGCGATCTTCTCGGGCGGTTTGTCGAAGCCCCAGTGGGTCCTCACATTTTCCGCCTTCTTTCACGTCATCCGGCTGTTTGGCGGGCAGATTGGCGTAGCGTTCATAGGCTTCTTCATCGCGCAGCGGGAAAGGCTGCACTCGAACCTCCTCGGCCTGCACGTTTCGCAGGGAAGCTGGATCGTGGACGGCAATCTCCGCCTGCTGACCGCGGGGCTTTTTCCCAAATCGTCCGGTTTGGCCGACGCCGCGGGCCGGGCCGCGGAAGTCATCGGCGGCAGAGTCCGCCTGCAGGCGTATACGCTCACGTTCATCGATGGATTTTATCTGGTGGCGTGGGCCTGCGTTCTCGCCCTCGTCCTCATCGCCCTTTTGCGCAGGGCGCCGCTCGATTATGGCGAGCTCGGCGATGCAAGCCGGCCCGCAGTTCCGCACGGGGAGTCAAGATAATGAAATCCAGCGTCGCATTCGTGGCAGCAGCCCTTCTAGTCTTTGTCATCTCCGGTTCCGCGAAAGCGCAGGCCGATGCCTCTGTCCCCCGGCGGCTCACGCTGCAGGAGGCGGTCGCACTTGCTCTGAAGCACAATCACAGCGTGCGCATTACGGCATACCAGGTTGCAGAAAAGGAGCAGGCCAAAGACGTTGCCCGCAGCCGGTATTTCCCCACGCTTCAGAATGAAACTCGGGCCCTTCGGGTGACCGACTCCCAATTCATCCAGCTTCCCGAAGGCTCGCTGGGCAGCGCTGCGGGTGTTCCCATTCCCAACCGCTCCGTAACCCTCAATCAGGGTGGCCACACCTTCATAATCAGCGGCACCGAGCTTGACCAGCCGCTGACGCAATTGTTCACCCGCGTGAAGCCGGGCAACGACATTGCCGCCGCCGACCTGAACGCAACCCGCGCCAATGCCCGCGACACACAAAACAAAGTCGCCTTGCAGGTTCACGAACTCTATTACAAGGTCCTGATCGCACAGCTGCACCGCAGCGCCGTGGAAACCAAAATCAAGGCCGACCAGGATCTCGAAAGCGAGCGCGTGGAACAGGTGAAATACGGCAGCACGCTGGAAGAAGAGTTGATCGATAGCCGCGCGCAGTCCCTGGAAGCACAGCAGGATATGCTCTCCACCGATCTGCAACTCTCCGACCTCACCATGGACCTTGACGACGCCATGGGGTTGCCGCTCGAAACCAAACTCGTGCTCGATCCTGCCGTGCCGGCCCTGCACGACGTCTGCACCCTCGAGGAATGTATTAAAGCCACCGAGAAGTCGCATCCGGAGATCGTCGCGGCCCGCGCCGACGTCGAGAAAGCCTCCGGTGCCCTCCGACTCTCCAAGGCCGATTACATTCCGGACGTCTCCGCCTTCGCCCGCTACAGCTACCAGGACAACGTCCCCTTTCTCGCGCGCAACTTCGGCACCTTCGGAGTCCAGTTAACCTACGACCTGTTCGACGCCGGCCGCAGACGCGCCACCGTCCGCGAGAGCGACGCCCAGTTGGCGCAAGCGCAGGAGAACCTAGCGCGGGTAACCGAGGAGGCGGAGCTCCGAGTCCAGTCCGCCTACAATAAGCTCGAACGCACCAAGCAGATGGTCCACGTCTCGGAACAAGTAGTGGCCCTCCGCGAAGAAGCCTCCCGTGTCTCGGCGCAGCAACTGGAGCACGGCGCTGCTCTGAAATCCGAGGCGGATGGCGCCGTGGCCCGCGAACTCGAAGCAAAAACGTTGCTCTTGCAGTCCCAGCTCGACTACAAAGCGGCAAGCGACGAGCTAATCGAAGCCACTGGGCAAACCCCTCAATGAGTGGCGAGCTGGCCGGTATTACACACGTCTCGCCAGCCAGGCGGTGTCAGCATCCCTACAGGCTGCGAACATACTGACATCGACCTGCGGTCACGGAACTCTTACACGCAAGTAAGCCGTCTTTTTTCATGGACCTGGTCTCAGCGGTGTTTCGGATTTGAACGTGCTTTCAGAAAGAGGCGTTGGAAAACCGGAAGTGACATGCACGGGCGGCCGATTTTAAATTCACAGCCCAGCAATCCCCCATTTATCAGGGGGGAAGGGGAACAGCGGATGTTTCCAAGCTCTGGAAAAGGGTGCCGGGCTTCGAAGGACGCGTTTCCAGCCCCACATCTGCCTCACGGGGCGCCTCGGGAAAAACATGGCTAAGCCGACAATCGTAATAATTGGCGGAGGGTTCGGTGGCTTAGCCGCCGCAAAAGCCCTGCAAAACACTCCCGCGAACATCGCCTTGATCGACCGCACAAACCACCACCTGTTTCAACCGTTGCTCTATCAGGTGGCGACCTCGGTGCTCTCTCCAGGCCAAATAGGTTCTCCCATTAGGGGAATCCTGCGGCGGCAGAAGAACACCACGGTAATCATGGGCGAAGCCGTAGGTGTGGACAAAGACCGCAAGTGCGTCATGGTGAGCGACGCCGACCGCGACGGGGTTTCCCTTCCCTACGATTACCTGATTCTGGCCACAGGCTCGAGTCACAGTTACTTCGGGCACAGCGAATTCGAGCAATACGCGCCGGGCCTGAAGACCCTCGGCGACGCCGAGGCCGTTCGCAACAAGGTCCTGGCGGCCTTCGAACTGGCCGAGGCCGAAGAGGACCCCAGCCGCCACCGGGACCTGCTCACATTCGTCCTGGTCGGCGCCGGACCCACGGGAGTGGAGATGGCCGGGGCGCTCGCCGTGCTGGTGCACGGCACCCTGAGATCCGAATTCCGACGCATTGAACCCGGCTCCGCGCGCGTTGTGCTGGTGGACGCGGGCCACAGGGTCCTCCAGCAATTTTCCGAAGATCTTTCCGCCGCCGCGAAACAGCGCCTCGAAAAATTGGGAGTCGACGTCCGGCTCGGCCACCCCGTCGACCAGATCGACGCAGACGGCGTCGTCGTGGCCGGCGAGCGCATAGTGAGCAAAACCGTAATCTGGACCGCAGGCGTGGCGCCCTCGCCCGCAGGCAAGTGGCTCAACCGCGATGCGAATAAAGCTCCCGTTGAGAAAATTGTCGAAACCGACCGCCCCGGTCGCGTCCGTATCCAGAACGATCTCACGGTGCCCGGGCATCCCGAGATTTTCGTTATCGGTGACACAGCATCGCTCGATCAGGATGGCAAGCCGCTACCGGGCGTTGCGCAGGTGGCACTCCAGCAAGGGCGCTATGCCGGGAAACTCATTCACAGCCGCGTGACCGGCGGCCCTGCGCCGCGCCCATTCCGCTACTTTGACAAAGGCAACATGGCCGTGGTCGGCAAGGGCTTCGCCGTGCTGCAAAGCGGAAGGCTCCATGTAACCGGTTTGGCGGCCTGGTTCGCGTGGGCTGCCGTGCACCTCCAATTCCTGGCAACATCCAGTCTCCGGCTGGCCGTGTTCCTTCAGTGGATGTGGACTTATCTCACCGGCCAAAGAGGCGACCGTCTCATCGTCGAGCATCACAAGTCGGAACGCCGGGCGACAGCGCCGGACACAAACACCCAAGCGGCGGCTACCAGCAGGTGAACGCCTGCGAAGGGTATGCTTCACGCAATTGAGGCTTGCACAAGTGCCAGAACAAGTGCCTGAACAAATGAATGTCGAGAACAAAGTTCCCGGGACGGCAAGAAAGCTGGCGGCCCTGGCCGTGCTGCTCGGCGGATTTCTCCTGGCCGCAAGCCTCTGCTTCGGCGCCGCGGAAAGCCATGCCCCCCTCCCGAACATTTTTCGCCCAGAATCGACGCCCGCCGACTCGATTTTTCACCTGTCGATACTGGTCCTGATTATCACGGGTCTCATTTTTCTAGTCGTTTTCAGCTTGCTCGTATATTCGGTCGCAAAATACCGCCGGCGCGGCGCCGACGGCGAGGGCGACGACGGCCGGGAACCTCCGCAAGTGTACGGCAGCAATCAGGTCGAGCTAGCCTGGACCGTGATTCCGGTGCTGATCGTGCTGGTGCTGTTCCTGGCGACGGCGCGCGTGATCCAATCGGTCCAGGACGCTCCCAAGCCTCCGGGCGCAATCGAGGTCGTAGCGGTCGGCCATCAGTTCTGGTGGGAATATCGGTACCCGGCCCTCGGCGTGGTCACGGCGAATGAGCTGCACGTCCCGGTGAGCGACCCCATCCGTCCCTCACCCACGTTCCTAACTTTGATCTCCGCCGATACCGATCACAGCTTCTGGGTCCCGAATCTCGCCGGAAAGACCGACCTGATTCCCAACCGCACCAACCATATGTGGATCGATCCGTACAAAACGGGACTGTATGTCGGCCAATGCGCCCAGTACTGCGGCACGCAGCACGCCAAGATGCTCCTGCGAGTCTACGTCGACTCGCCGGAACAGTTCGATCAATGGGTGCAGCAACAGAAAAAGCCGGTAGTCGTCGACGGCTCAGCGGACCAGGGCCGGCGGATTTTCCAATCGACAGCCTGCGTGAATTGCCACGCCGTTTCAGGAACGGCGGCCGTAGGGGTGTTCGGTCCCGATCTCACTCATTTGATGAGCCGGGACACCATCGCCGCGGGCGCCGCGACAAATACCCGCGAGAATCTCCGCGCCTGGCTTCAGAACCCCGACTCAATCAAGCCGGGTTCCTTGATGCCGGCCATGCAATTGAGCGATAAGGATCTGGACGCGGTCACCGATTATCTCGAGACCCTCCGATGAAGGTGAAAACGCAGATGACATCGATGACACCGATGACCCCGATGACACTGACGAGGGCGAAAGCATAGCCATGGCTTCCGAAACAATCGCGCTCGATGCAGTTGCCGGCGGCCGGAAATTGATCGGCGAGAGGCTCCACGACTGGGTAGTCACCGTCGACCACAAAAAGCTCGGCATTCTCTACATCCTGTACGCTCTTTTCTTCCTCGTCGTGGGCGGCATCGAAGCAACGATCATCCGGATACAACTCATCGTTCCCCGCAACCATTTCGTTTCACCCCAAACGTTCAACCGCTTGTTCACCATGCACGGAACCACGATGATTTTTTTCGTGGCCATGCCCCTGGTATTTGGTTTCGGCACGTATTTGATTCCCCTGATGATTGGCACCCGGGACATGGCCTTTCCGCGCCTGAATGCCTTGAGCTTCTGGCTCACCGCTTTCGGAGGTCTGCTTCTTTACTTCAGCTTCATCGGTGGAAATGGGCTATACGGCGCCGGGAACGCCCCGGACGTAGGCTGGTTCGCTTACGCGCCGCTCACCGAACGCGCCTTCTCGCTCGGGCACAGCACCGACTTCTGGTCTCTGGGGCTGCTCGTCTCCGGTATCGGCAGCATCGGAACCGCCGTCAATTTCATCACCACGATTTTGTGCATGCGCTGCCCCGGTATGACGCTGGGCAAAATGCCGCTGCTCGCGTGGCTGAATCTGGTGGTGGGAGGAATGGTGATTCTTGCCGTGTCGCCGCTCACGGCCGCGCAGGTCATGCTTTCCATCGACCGCTATCTGGGCGGCCATTTTTTTGACGCCCAGGCCGGAGGCTCCGCCGTCCTCTGGATGCACTTCTTCTGGATCTTCGGCCACCCGGAAGTCTACATCCTGGTAGTCCCGGCGTTCGCGTTCGCTTCCGAAATCATCCCGGTATTCTCCCGCAAACCGATTTTTGGCTATCCGGTGATGGTGGCGGCCACCGTCTGCATCGGTTTCATAAGCTTCAGCGTCTGGGCTCACCACATGTTCACGGTCGGGATGAGTTCGTACGGAAACACCTTCTTCACCATCACCACCATGATCATCGCCGTTCCCACCGGGATCAAGATTTTCAATTGGATAGGAACCATGTGGGGCGGAAAAATACTGCTCAAGGCCCCCATGCTCTTCTGCATCGGTTTCCTGTTTCAATTCCTGATTGCCGGTCTCACCGGAATCATGTTGGGCGCCTCTCCGTTCGACTGGCAGCTCGGCAACTCCTATTTTGTGGTCGCTCATTTTCATTACGTCATCGTCGGGGGGATTCTCTTCACGATCTTCGGCGCCTTTTACTACTGGTTCCCCAAGATGAGCGGACGCATGTATAACGAGACGCTCGCCAAATGGCACTTCTGGCTATTCTTGATCGGCTTCCATCTCACTTTTGATTTCATGCACATCCCCGGCCTCCTGGGAATGCCTCGAAGGATCTACACCTACGAGCCGGGCCGCGGCTGGGAGATTTGGAACCTGATCGTTACCATCGGCGTGTTCTTTCAAGCCGCCGGAACGCTCGTCTTTGTCGGCAACCTGCTGTGGTCCATGTTCAAAGGCCAAGCCGCGGGCAACGATCCCTGGGATGCGTGGACCCTCGAGTGGTCCACCCCATCGCCTCCGCCGGAATACAATTTTGCGACCATCCCCGCCGTCGAGAGCCGTCGCCCGCTGTGGGACATCAAGCATCCGGAAGATCCGGACTGGAAATATGAATAGCCAGGGAGAACTCGATTGAGCGCCATAGCGCCGTCACAATTATCCACTGAACCCGCCTGGGTTCTGCCGTCTCGCGGAACCGTGGGGATGATTTCGCTGATCGCCGCCGAATCCGCCATCTTCACGATTTTCGTGGTGGCCTACATTTTCTATATCGGCAAAAGCCTTTCGGGTCCGATGCCGAAAGATGTGCTCGAAATTCCCGTCTTCAGCACCATCTGCCTGCTCTCCAGCAGCCTGACGATTCACCTGGCCGTGCGCGCGCTCAAAAGCGCGAAGGTCGCGCTGTTTGGAGTCTGGTGGTTCGCAACACTCGTGCTCGGCGCAATCTTTCTGGTCGGAACGGGCCGCGAGTGGCAGCGCCTCATCTACGAAAAAGGCCTCACCGTCAGCACGAATCTTTTCGGCACCACATATTACTCGCTGGTCGGCCTGCATGCGTTTCACGTCACCGCCGGCCTCACCGCTATCGCCCTCGCCATGATCTTCACTCTTTCAGGCAGCGTGAAGCCCGAGCATGGCGAGCGGGCGGAGGTTTTTTCCCTGTACTGGCATTTTGTCGATGCGGTCTGGGTAGTCGTGTTCACCGTGGTTTACGTTATTGGCCGTTAAGGAAAGTCGTTAAGGAACTGAGTCACATGGCTCCCACCGAATCTCGCGCAGCGGCATCCCAGGCCACGCCCGGCACGGTCAATCTGCCCGCGCCGACCGCCTGGCCCATCGTCCTCGCGTTCGGAATCACCCTGCTCATGGCCGGGCTGGTCACCACTTCTTCAGTCAGCATTCTCGGAGCGATTCTCACGTTGACCGGCTGCGTCGGCTGGTTCCGCGACGTCCTCCCGCACGAAAAGGAGGAGACGGTCGAAGTCGAAGGGGAAGTTGCCGCGGTCGTAACCGCCCGCCGCGAAGTCGAACGGCTGCCGATAGCGCCAGACCTCCCTCGGGCGCTTCTTCCCCTCGAAACCTACCCCGTCTCTGCCGGAATCAAAGGTGGACTCGCCGGCAGCGTGGCCATGGCTGTGCTCGCCTGCCTTTACGGCTTACTCAAACAGGGAAGCATCTGGTATCCCATCAACCTGCTCGCAGCGACGCTCTACTCCCAATCGCTCCTGCTCGGCAAGACATCGCTCAATGCCTTCCATCTTGACAGCTTCTCTCTGGCGGTCGTCATTCACGTGACCACGTCTTTGCTGGTCGGGTTGCTGTACGGCGCCATGCTGCCGATGTTCCCGCGCCGCCCGATACTTCTGGGAGGCCTCATCGCGCCGGTGTTCTGGACGGGTTTGATATACAGCCTCCTGGGCCTTATCGATCCGCTGCTCAACGAGCGCATCGATTGGTCGTGGTTCGCCGCCTCGCAGTTTGCGTTTGGGATCGTCGCGGGGCTGGTCGTGATGCGCCAGGAAACAGTTCGCACGCGCCAGTTCGTGCCTTTCCTCGTGCGCGCCGGTATGGAAGCCCCGGGAATGATGGGAGAAAAGCCCAGGAAGGAGCGGCCAAGATGAGCGTCCGCGCGCTCGCCGGCCATCGGCTGTTTGCCGCGGTCGCGGGATTGTGCGCGCTCGCTTTGTCGGGATGCGCCAACGCGCCGGGCCGGCCGCTCGAGGGCGACATGCCCATCGTTCCCAGCCAGATTTCCGATTTCAGCGTTCTCTATAACCAGAACTGCGCAGGCTGCCACGGCCCAGACGGAAAAGGCGGTGCAGCCATAGCTCTCAGCGATCCCGTGTATCTGGCCATTGCAGACGACACAGTCATCCGCCGCGCGGCGACGAATGGAATACCCGGCACCTCGATGCCCGCCTTCGCCCAAACCGCCGGTGGCATGCTCACCGATAAACAGGTCGAAGTGATTGTCCGCGGAATTCGCGAGCGCTGGTCGAAGCCCGACGCGTTGCGTGGAGCGAATCCACCGCCTTACTTCTCCGCCGAACCCGGCGACGCTTCCCGCGGATCGCAAGTCTACGCAGCGTATTGCTCTTCCTGCCACGGCGCAGCGGGCCGCGGGGGGCCCAAGGCGAGTTCGATAGTCGACGCGTCATTCCTCGCGCTTCTCACCGATCAGGAATTGCGGACCATCGTGATCGCAGGACGCCCGGAGTTGGGCGCTCCGGACTGGCGAGGCAACATTCCGGGCAAGCCAATGTCTCCGCAGGATGTATCCGACGTAGTGGCCTGGCTCGCCTCCCAACGGCCCAGCTTCGCCAGCCAGCCTCTGCCAGCAACGAAGGGAGAAACTCGATGACTCTGCCCGGCGAATTCACCAGGCGCAATCTCTTCGTGAAGATCGGGCTCTTGTTCAATGGCATCGTCGGCGTGATTCTCGCCGTGCCCGTCGTGCGCTATCTACTCTCTCCGGTGGCCGGCGCGCGCAAGGAGAGCGAGGAGTCGTGGGTTCCCCTCGGCAACCTCGAACAGTTTCCTTCCGGTCAGACTCGCCTCGCCACCTACCGTAATCCCATCGTGAGCCCCTGGGACGGCGACACCGCAGATATCGCCTGCTGGGTGCGCAATGTGGACGGACAAACTTTCCAGGTCTTCGCGATCAACTGCGCCCATCTCGGATGCCCGGTTCGCTGGTTCCCGCAGTCCAGCCTGTTCATGTGCCCCTGCCATGGCGGTGTGTATTACCAGGACGGCTCCCGTGCCTCCGGCCCGCCCGAACGCGGCCTGTTTGAATACAGCTACAAGATCGACAGTGGAAAGCTGCTGATTCGCGCCGGCGAAATGCCCACTCCAGGGCAGGCGTCCAATCTTGTTCCGGGAAAGCAGCCATGCGCCTGATCGCCTCCATTGGCAAATGGCTGGACGCGCGCCTGCAGGTTGGCGCCACCATCCGCGAGACGGCGGAGCATCCGGTTCCGCACGAAACCGCAAGCTGGTTCTACGTTTTTGGCAGCGCTGCGTTCGTCGTATTCATGCTGCAAATCGTCACCGGCATCATGCTGGCGCTTATTTACGTGCCCTCCGCCGGGGAAGCCTGGAACAGCCTCCAGACCCTGAATCACAGCATTGCACTCGGCTGGTACATTCGGGCCCTTCACGGCTGGGGCTCGGACTTCATGGTCGCGATCGTCTTGATCCACATGGTCCAGGTCTTTCTGTTTGGCGCCTACAAGTTCCCGCGCGAACTCACCTGGATTGTCGGCGTGCTCCTGTTGCTCGTGACTCTTGGCATGGCCTTCACGGGTCAGGTCCTCAGATTTGACCAGGACGCCTACTGGGGCCTCGGAATTGGCGCATCCATCGCCAGCCGCGTGCCGCTGATGGGTCCTTCCATTGTTCACTTGCTGCTGGGCGGCCCGATCATCGCCGGGGCCACTCTTTCACGCTTCTTCGCTCTCCACGTCTTCGTCGTCCCCGGACTTCTCATCGCGTTCGTGGCCGTCCATCTGCTGATGGTCGTCAAATTGGGCATCAATGAGTGGCCCGTGCCCGGCCGCGTGGTACGGAAAGCCACCTATATTAAGGAGTACCACGAGCTAACAAAAAAAGACGGCATCCCCTTCGTCCCCGCCGCCGTCTGGAAAGACCTGTTTTTTGGCGGCTTCATACTGCTCTCGATAGCGATCTGCGCCGCGTACTACGGTCCTTTTGGTCCTTCGGGCCCCCCGGACCCCACCATCATTCAAACGGCGCCGCGTCCGGATTTTTTCTTCCTATGGCTGTATGCGGTGCTCTCGCTCTTGCCGCCCTCGATGGAAACGCCCGCTCTTCTCATTGGGCCTGTGGTGGCAATTCTCGCACTCTTGCTCTTGCCTTTCGTTTTCGGCGAAGGGGAAAAAAGCTGGCGCCGCAGACCTGTCGCTGTGCTCATGATCCTGCTCGTGGCGGTTGCGATGGGAACGTTCACGCGCCTCGCGGGAGACGCGCCGTGGAGTCCCGTAATGGATGCGTGGAGCCGGATTCCCATTCCGCCCGAATTTCTCCAGAAGCGCTCGGCCCTCGAGCGCCAAGGCGCCCTGGTTTTCCAGCTGAAGCAATGCCACAACTGCCACTCGCTCGACGATCAGGGCGGCAAGCGTGCCCCGGCCTTGGACTCCGTAGCCCTCCGCCAGACGCAGGACCAGCTCATTCGCCAAGTCATCCAGGGCGGCGGCAACATGCCCGCCTATGGCAAGAACCTCAGCCCCGGTGAAACCACCGCCCTGGTAGCGTTCCTCGAAACGTTGCATCCCGAGGGGCAATCGCCGGCCCGGGACGCCTCGCGTGCCATAGCGCTGGGAGCGGCGCAGGGAACGGAGCAGGGAACTGAGCCGCGAACCGATCCACCAGCTGAGCGGGAAGGTCCGGCCGCGGGCCACCCCTAGCGTTGCACAACCGCTGCTATGACGCCCGACACTCAAGCCATCGTCGAATCCTGGTCCCCTCCCATAGGGGTCAACGTGGCTCTCGCTCTGGCGGTTCTGATTTATGTGCGAGGCTGGCTTAGTCTTCACGGCACTTTCCCCAAACTGATTTCAGCGCGGCGGCTCGCGGCATTTTTGGCGGGAATCGCTTCCGTGTGGATCGCCGTCGGATCTCCGCTGAACGCGTTCGATGACGTGTCGCTAACCGTTCACATGGCGCAGCATCTTTTGCTCATGGCCGTCGCCCCCGCTCTCATTTTGCTAGCTGTCCCGGCGCTGCCGATTCTCAGGGGACTGCCGCACTCGATTGTCCGCATGGCAGTGGCGCCGGCTCTGCGATGGAACCCGGTGAAATGGTTGGGAGGTTCCCTCACCAACCCCGCGATTTGCTGGCTGGCCGCCGCACTCGCCTTGATCGGTTGGCATATCCCTGCGGTGTTCGATCTGGCGTTGCGGTCGAGCTGGCTCCACGAACTCGAGCACGCCAGCTTTTTCGCCGCCGGTCTCCTGTTCTGGTGGCCGGTGATTCAACCCTGGCCAAGCGTAGCGCGCTGGCCTCGCTGGTCCATCCCTCTGTACCTGTTTTGCGCCACGCTGCCGTGCGACCTGCTTTCCGGATTTTTGGTGTTCTGCGATCGTGTCGTCTACTCGTCGTATCTCTCTACACCGAGCCCCTTTAATATCTCGCCTCTCCAAGAGCAGCAATTCGCGGCCGCCCTGATGTGGACCTGCGCAACGATCATCTTTCTGGTACCGGCAGTAGTCGTCACCATGCAGCTTCTCTCGCCCAGGCAGGAATTTTCGCCAACTGGAGCCGAGGCCGAGTTTCCCCGAATTGCAGCCGATTCGCTCCGTGAGTCAGGGTTGGAGGTCGTTTAAGGATGGCAACCGAACCCACAATTGCCGTGCTCAGTGCCCCGGTCAATGTCGCCCCTGGCGCGCGCCAAACCTGGGCCGTCCGCCTGTTTGCGGCGATTCCCGATTACTGGGCGTTGACCAAGCCCGAAGTAAATTTCCTGATCCTAATCACCACCTTTGCCGGCTTCTACCTGGGCTACCCAACGAGCGTAAACGGCTTCTCGTTCGCGCTGCTCATCCGTACGCTGCTCGGTACCCTGCTGGTAGCCAGCGGCACTGCCGCGCTAAATCAGTTCATCGAACGCCGCTTCGATGCCCAGATGCGTCGCACCGCGAGACGCCCGCTCGCGGCAGGGAAGCTCAACCCGGCAGGAGCCCTCTGCTTCGGAATCCTGCTCTCGGCAACCGGTGCATTCTACCTGGCGGTAGCTGTCAACCGGCTGGCCAGTCTGCTCGCCGTCCTGACGTGGGCAAGCTACCTGTTCATTTACACTCCGCTCAAGCGAAAGACCCCTTTCTGCGTATTGATAGGGGCGTTTCCCGGCGCCATGCCTCCGTTGATCGGATGGGCGGCCGCCCGCGGGCGCCTCGACCCGGAAGCCTGCGTGCTCTTCGCCATGGTCTTCCTGTGGCAGTTCCCCCACTTCATGGCCATTGCCTGGATGTATCGCGAAGACTATTCCCAAGCGGGATACCTGGTCTTGCCGAATGCAGATCGGAGGGAACCCTTCGTCTTCTGGCAGAGCTTCGCTGTTTCTCTATTGCTCATACCGCTAAGTTTGATCCCGGCGATCGCCGGCGAATCGGGCCTCGTCTATTTAGCAGGCGCTCTGATATCCGGCGTCATCTTCTGTTACTACGGAGCCCGCTTTGCTTTTTGCAGATCGAACGCCGCGGCCCGGCAGTTGCTCTCCGCCTCTATCGTCTATCTCCCCGCTGTTTTTATCCTGCTGATGCTCGATAAGACCCGATAAACAATGACGCTCGATAAAAAATGACACTCGATAAAAAATGATTCCCATCCGCATGTCTTCCTTCAATTCCGCCACCCTCACCGCCCTCGCCGCTATTTTCGGCTCCCTGGTGGGTGCGTTGGGTTCCAGCATCGGCGCGTGGATCACCCAGCGGCATCAGGGCCGCAGCGAGCTGCTTGCAAAAAAGATCTTCCACCGTGAGCAATTGTATTCGGATTTCATCAGCGAAAGCGCCCGCCTTCTCGTGGACGCCGCCGAACACAACGTGAGCGATCCCAAAAATCTGATTCCCGCGTATGCCCTGCTGAGCCGCATCCGTTTGAGTTCCTCGCCCGACGTGCTGGCCACCGCCGAGGCGGTTATAAGAGATACCATCGCCAACTATGCGAAACCGAACCTGACGGCAGAGCAACTCGAATTTAGAGTGATGAACGGTGACGATCCCTTGCGAAAGTTCAGCGAAGTCTGTCGCGCCGAACTCGACTCCATCCAAAGCCAAATATGATCTCGATGTGAGAAGGCCGAAGCGCGACCGCCGCACGGCTTGTAGGAGTAAGCTTGCCCCTGCGCTTTTCCCAGAGAGACATAAATATTGCCGAAGCCCAAACTCTTTGCTAGCATTCCGTCGCAGCACTCTTCACCGAGAGGATGGCGTTTGGCAAAGCCCCGCGGAATCGCATCGCTGATCGTTATTCTCGCCGTGATCGTCTGTGCGACGGGAATTTTGATTCTGCCCCAGGTGGATTTGCCCGATTTCGTTCTCAACGGAGCAAAAGTCCCCACAATCGCCGCAATCCACTCGCGGCCGGCGTCGTCGTTGTCCGGCTTTGCTTCCTTGCACATTTCGAATCCTGTCCTTAGAGCGAGCCGATTTTCCCAATCCGGTTCACGGGTGGAAGGCGCCGAAGGATTTCTTGCGCCGGACACGTTGCTCTCTCTTCGCTGTTAGTTTTCTCCTCCATGTATTCCTCATAGGTTCTCGCGGCTTCGCGTAAGCATTCATTCGGAAGCCGGCGGAACCATTTATCTTCTACCTAGCCGTCACTGGCTGCGCGCTGGCGGCGCAGCATCCGGGAGATGTTCATGAGCGGAATTCTTGCAGACAACGATAAATTTCAGGCCGTCCCGCCACTGTCCGGGGGAGCGTTCCAATCCGTGCTTCCGCTTCAGGCAGATGCGCCGAAGTTGACCGCAGTTGAAGTTGCGCAGCGCAAGTCCTGGAAACGGGCCGCCGCGGAAATAATCACCCTGGGAAATTGGCCGGCGCAGGGCCGGGCCATGCCCGGGGAAAAAATGGGGCGTTAAGCCTCGACGAAGGCAACGCGCCGCGGCACAAACGGCATTCTCCGGCTGTATTGTCGCCGCGAATTGTGGAAAGGGCCATATGGACCACCCCGTGAACGACCAAGACCAGCGCTCGGCGCAGGAGTTTTTGGAAGATTTACTCCAGGAAGCGAAGGATGCTGACCAGAAGAATCTTTTGGCCGAAGTCCTGTTGGGAATGCGATGCGAGTTGATGCGGCCCCAAAGGATCGAATCGGCAACGGCTCCTCGAATCGATTCCGGATTTGAGATTTTAAAGATATGCCCGGACGGTACGGTCTCTCTTGGAACCATCCGGGGAGTTGAATACGCAAAGAAAGTCTTGGCCTATTTGAACTCCCTGAAGGGCGGGCTGCATTTGCTCTATGACAGAACCACCCGGAGAATCATCGAGCCGCTTGGTTACCCTGTCGACAGCACCGACGGACCGACCTTCTTCAATTGAACGTTTCACCTGTTTTGTCTCCGGATCTGCCTCCGGCGGCGAAACGTGGCGGACTCGAAGAAGCACTTTCCGGCGATGTAGCAGTGGAAACGAAGACGACGTGAACAGACGAATTCTGGTGGTGGACGACGAACCGCAAATCCGGCGCATCTTGCGAGCCGTGCTGGCCGCAAAACGCTATGAGGTGACCGAGGCGGCGTCCGGCGAGATTGCGCTGCAGCTCATTCAGTCCGAAAAATACGACCTCGTGCTCCTGGACATCAATATGCCCGGAATAACCGGCATCGAGGTCTGCAGGGAAGTCCGAGCCAGTTCCACCATTCCTATCGTCATCATGAGCGCGGGTGAAGAGAGCAAGGTAAAAGCTCTGGAGGCTGGAGCGAATAACTACCTGAAGAAGCCGTTCAGTGTTTCCCAGGTTTTCGCGTGCGTTGATTCGAACCTGGCCGAAGCGGGCTGAGCGCGTTTCGGACTTCACGACCGCGGCGGGGACAAGCCCTTACCGCAATTCGATCACCGTGACGCTGGCCTTGGGGAATGTATGTGAAAAAGCCGAGCCGCTGGCTGCCTCCCGAATATCCTGCGGAATCACGGCCTCCGGGTTGGCGTCGTCGTTGCCGACATAAATGTCCCGCGCGGAGAGGACCTTCCCGGCAGCCGAGTGCAGCGTGAAGCCCGGCAACTTGATGTTGGCCGTGATGTCGCGATCCAGACTGCGGTTCACCGCGAACAAGGTAATCGCATCCCCGCGCCGGCTGCCAACGCCAACCACGTCAAGATAAGGCACGTCCGCAACATTGGGAACGCGAGACGATCCATCCCGCACCTCGTAGCGATCGACATCCACCTTCGTTTCGAGCAGGTTCGCCACGTCCGCATTCGAGTACATGCGCAGCGCCCAATACGTGGGGACGCCATAGGTAATGCCGCGCTTCTCCCACAACCGGCCAAACTCCACGGCCCCTGTCAGGTCTGAAATGGGCGTGAAGTCGGCCACACGGATCAGCGCATTCAGCATCCCGGCCGCGTACAGCGCTCCGCCCATGTTGCGATACTCCGGAATGTGCGGCGCCGGATAATCGGGCGGCGAGGGCGCGAAGGGCGCGCGAAACAAATTTTCCGTGAGCGCCAGGTTCACGTTCTTCATTCGCGGGTCCGCGTCGATTTGCTTCTTCATGTCTCGCAGCATTCGCTCGATGCCCACCGGCATCGCGAACATCGCTTCCGCGAGAAACTCCGGCGACGCATTCGGCTTCACCACGTGGCTGGAATCCACGACCATATGCGTCGACAAATATTCATAGAATCCCGGCCCGAGCGATAATTGCGCCGCGTTCCACGCCTGATACCGGTCCGGATCCTGCCCCGTCGCGATGAATTTCGCCCGCGGATCGATCGCGCGCACCGCCACGCTGAACTCTCGCGTGCGCGCGGCGATTTCTTCCACCGGCGGATATCCGATCTGCCCCAGCCCCCATAATTCGTTGCCAAGCTCCCACACCAGCCCGCCCGACTTATCTCCCCAGTGAGCGTTGACGTACTTCACCCATGCAACCGCTTCCTCAACCGTCCCGCTGCCCATGTTGAGGCAGATTTGCGGCTGCGCCCCCACCAGTTGCGCGAAGCGCAGGAACTCATCGGTGCCGAATTGGTTGTACTCCGGCTGGCCCCAGGCCGTATTCAGCATGCTCACGCGCTTGTCGAGCGGGCCGATGCCGTCGCGCCAGTGGTAGCCGGAGATGAAGTTCCCGCCGAAGCGCAGCAGCGGAAGCTTCAGCGCCTTGGTCATCTCGATCGCTTCCGGATTCAACCCGTCCACATTGTCGGCAGGGAAGAGCAGCGCCTGATCCACCAGCACGCGCGTATCGCCCGTAACGGCCACCACGAAATCAGCCGCCTCTCGCGACGCAAGTTGTCCCTTGGAAAGCGCCAGAGTAAATTCGTATCGCTTCCAGCCTTCAGCCGTCACGTCAATGGTCTCTTTCGTGAGCACGTCGTCAGGATGATTGCGCCGCCTCAGGGACACCTCGATCCGCTTCTCCCCGCTCACAGGCTTCACCCAGATGCTTCCCGTGTACCGAAGCTCGCGGTGGACGGGCGGATAAATGGCCTGCCGCACCCCCGTCTGCTTGCCGGGCAGCCCCATGATCAAAAGCGAGAGCGACGAGTTCGCCGCGTCCCCCCATCTAGGTTCAAACCTTTTGCCCTGCGGGTAAAGAGACTCCCAGGGAATGGGCAGGCCCAGCCTGGAAGACTCGCTCAATTCCGGCCGCCCCTGAACGATGTGCGTAATAGCGTCGACGCTCCAAAGGTTCTCCTCGAAGCTAGGATTCTCGATCAGCTGCGCCCAAATCCCTCCTCCGTAAATCGCGCTGCGCAGCGGCTCCATGAACCCGCCGAATATCGTGCGCGGAACGGCGTGAACCACCTTCCGCGCATCAATTTCAATCGTGGCGTTGTGCTGCGCCAACAGACATCTACCGACAAGCATCGTGGCGAACACCATGCAAAGGACGCACGCCACCCGTATGAACCTGCTCCTCTTCGCAATCATGAAGCCGCTTCGCTTATTTGCCTGGGTCGCCATCAGGCTGCGCATCGTACTCTGACTCCGGCGCCCGGCACAACGGCCAGCCAATTTTTGTCCAAACCCACCAGGGGAACCCTGCCATTTGGAAGGTTTGCATTCGTTCGAACATCTGGGTTAGCATTCAGCCTATAGGGCTGTAACTGTGGGGTTTTTTGATGTTTCTTCCAACGATTTTCCGGCGGATAATTGGTCGGCTTTCCTTCGGTGAAGAGCGCTATTTAACGCGAGGCTGAAAATGAAGACGCAGAAAATGATCCAATCCGCACGAACTCTTTTCTTGTGCTTTCTGGCAGTCCCGCTTCTGGCCGTGAGCCTCTTCGCGGCGGACGCCACCCTCCGCGGCGTAGTCACCGACGCCTCCGGCAAGCCCGTGCGCGGCGCCATCGTCAAGGCGACCCTCGGTCCCAAGAGCACCAGCCGCTTTACCCAGCCGGACGGTCGCTACGAAATCCCGGTAGCAGCCGGCACCTATCAGATGTCGGTAGACGCCTACGGCTACGGCGTAAAGTTCCAGACCAAAGACACCACGCAGCCCGGCGACACCAATTTCTCTCTAACGCCGAAATGGGACGCCACGCGCCTCACCGGCGCGGATATCACGCCCCTGGTCCCCGATGACGCCCAAGGCAAGCTCCTCAAAGGCGCCTGCATCGAGTGCCACGATTTCAGCGTGGTCCTGCACCGCCGCGGGATGACCGCCGACGAATGGCAGAGCTTCCTTCCCAACATGCCCGCCGGCAAGCGTCCGCCGCGCAATTGGAGCCCCGCCGAATCAGCCGCTTTGGGAGCGGCACTCGAAAAATATTTTGGTCCGCAATCGCAATATTTTGGCCCCGAGGCGGAGCCTCCCACGCAGGAACAGATCGGCCACCCAGCCGTAGCCCCTGCCGTATTGAAGGCCACGGTCCGCGAGTATTCGATCCCGACGGGCGTGCAGGCCATTCCCCACACCGTTTTCCTCGACCATGACTCGAGAAACCTATGGTTCAGCGAGATCGGCCTTCGTGCCAACAAAGTCGGCCGCTTCGACATCGCCAGCGAAACCTTCGCGGAATTCCCGTCTCCAGTCGACAAGTCCGATCCCCACAGCGGCGTCGTGGGTAAGGACGGGCGCGTCTGGATCACGCTCTCCACTCCCGGCCTGAAGATCATTTCCGTCGATCCCGAGACCGGCAAAATCAAGCTGTATACGAATCCTGAGGACAAGGGCACGTCCCACACCATGGTGGTCGACCGCGACGGCAACCTTTGGATCTCCGGCCACGGCACCGATTCCGCCTTCGCCCAGGTCTGGTCTTTCAACGTCCAGACCGAGCAGTTCAAGGCCTATAAAATTCCCGGCCCTCCCGATTACCCGAAAGATTCGCGCGCCAGCTGGGAAAAATTCCCCGGAAACGATTTCATCAAGTACGGCACCTATCATCTGGGTTTTGATTCGAAGGGTATGCTTTGGACGAGCACTCTGGAGATCGGCATGCTTTCGCGGATCGATCCGGCAACCGGCGAAGTGAAGACCTATTTCCCGCCGGACGTACCCGGCATCCGTGGAATGGCAGTCGACGCGCATGACAACGTCTGGTTCGCCGATTACTACCACCATCGCCTGGGCATGCTCGACACAAAAACCGGAAAATACAAGATGTACGAGCCGCCCACGCGAGGTTCCGCCGCCTACGGCATAGTAGCCGACGCGAAAACCGGTTACATCTGGTACGCCGACCAAGCCGGGAACTACATCACCCGCTTCGATCCCGCCACCCAGCAATTCGCCGAGTACCCCATACCCACGCGCGGCGCCATCCCGCGCTTCATCGACCTCGACAAAGATGGCCGCATCTGGTTCGGCGAGTGGTGGACAGGAAAAATCGGCGTCCTGGATCCGGAAGGCGGCGCCAAGTCGCTAGCCTCAACCCGCTAAGAACAGGCTTTCTCCGGTAGAGATACGGCGCCGATTACGGCAGGGAACTACTGCGAGGTGCCTGTTCGACATAACGGGCGCACTGAGTAACTCCCCCCGCTTCTTCAGCGGGGGAGTGCGGTTTCGAGCCACTGCAAATTCAGCCCGTTTGCCTATTTAATGTTAGCCCTTCGGCTTCACGGCCATCTTCTGCGCCATAAATAGCAGCAGGCTCCTGTCGCCCGCATCCATTCGGCTGAGCAGTGTGTGGAAGCGCTGCCAGACCCGCGCTCGCTTGCCGGAGGCGCCCCATTCCGCCGCGGCGCCTTTCTCCTGCTTCGGAAGCGCGGGAATTGCCGGCGGATTCTCTCCGTCATAGAAAAGCTGGTAGAGCGGGATTTCCAGCGCCCGCGCCAGCTTTTCGAGTGTTCCGACGGCGGGAACCGTGTGCCCGTTCTCGACGCGGGAAATGTAGCAGCGAAGAAGTCCCGTCTTCCGCTCGATGTCTCCCTGCGAAAGGTTTTTCTGTTCTCTGATTTGCCGCAGCCGTTCTCCAATGATCATTCTGGCCTCTCTCTGTTTTGATCTTAACGCTCATCCTCTAACTTTGCATTCTCCGCCAGCTGGCGAAACCGCTCCTGGCTGTCCCGCAGAGCCTTTTTCGTTTGCACGTGCCCGGTCACTTCCACTTCGAGCGCGCGAACCGTCACCACCAAATCCCGCTCTTTCCGGTCGACCGCTTCCCGCAGCAGGCTGTGAGTGGCGAGCAGTTCGCCTTCGATTCCCCGCCGTTCCACAACCATGGCCGCGACCACCAGCGTCATCGTTCCAATCACGCCGATAAAAGTGTCCAGCAGCACCAGCGAGGTCATCAGGTTCTTGGCCACGAACGACCCGTATCCGTGCAGCGTACCCCAGATCGCGCTTCCAAACAGGATCAGCGTCGTCCCGGCCGCTTCCAGCTGGCAGAAGCGGAACCCCGCCCAGATCAGAAACGGAATGCAAAGCCAAGCCTGCACGACCTGGTTCTTGTTGAGCGGTCCCGCCAGCGGCCCGAAAACGAGCAGGGAAACGAAAATCAGCCCGATGAGCAGCATGGACAACTCGCGCATCTCGCTGCCATCCATCGCGTGATGGGATCCGCGGAGCAGCATGATCAGAAATGGCGCAATCAGCAGGTTTCCCATTCCATGAGCGAGCCACCAGGTCAGCCATCGGAACGGCACATCTCCCGCATGGATCGCTCCCCGGGAATAATCGAAAAAAACGCCGATCGTGGGATTGATCAGCGGCGCGCATATGCACGTGAAAAGCACGAACAGGAACACGCCCTTGGCGGTCTCAAAGGCCTTCGCTCCGTTCGCAAACCTCTTGACGAGATAAGCCCCGGCGAATCCTTCCAGCACGCTGGCAATCGGAATCGAAAAGCTATTGAACACCAATCCTGTCCTGGTCGCGTGGTCGAGAAAACATCCCACCAGCACCGCCGGCCACACGCCATATCCATAAAGAATAAACGCGGCAAGAGCGATGCCCGAGGGCACCCAGATCGGCGTCACATAAGGGTGTACGAACGCCAGCCCCAGGCCAAGCCTGCCTCCAACAAAATAAAAGAGGGTCAGTCCGGCAAGGAATCCAAGGTTTTTGAGTGAGAAATCGCCTAGTCTTCTAAACAAGGAAAAATTGTCTGCCCCGTACCCGGTTAGATCGATGCCCGCCTCGATCCCAAGCCGGTTTTATTAGACCCCTGACTCGCGTTATCCTACCTTTCTTCAACTCCCAATTCAATGAATTTGGAGTAGCAACGGCCCATTCATAAACCTCTATTATCGTGTTGTTTAGCTGCCGTTGACGTCCCGGTAGCTAACGTTCGGGTAACCATCG
>CAZRKW010000037.1:0-23318 GCA_964600355.1 uncultured Acidobacteriaceae bacterium | reverse complement strand
GATAAACCACCTTCAGCCCCGGCGTATGCACGAAATACATCTCGGGGTTCGCCGAATGAAACGGGCCGCCGTGGACTCCGCCGCCCGAGGGGCCGCGGATGACGATCGGCGCCGGAGCGCCCCAAAGATAGTGGGACTTGGCGGCAAAGTTGGTGACCTGGTTGAAGCAGCAGGCGATGAAGTCGATGAATTGCATTTCCGCGATGGGGCGAAGGCCCAGATAGCTCATGCCGCAGGCCGCGCCGACGATGGCGGTTTCGCTGATGGGAGTATCGATCACGCGCTCGGGGCCGAACCTGGCGAACAGACCCTCGGTGGCCTTGAACGCGCCGCCGTAGACGCCAATATCCTCACCCAGGGTGACAACGCAGGGGTCGCGCTCCATCTCTTCGAAGAGCGCCTCGCGGATGGCTTCGAGCATGGTGACTTCGGCCATCAGCGGTGCCTTCCCCGCTTGTCGTTGCGGCGCGCGTCCTTGGCATTCTGCTGTTCCTGGCGGAAGGCCTTGTCTTTCGGGCCGCGCCCGAAGGGGACGCGCAAGGCGGGAGCGGTGGCTAAATCGGGTTGAGTATCGATGGCAGGGGGCGGTTTAGGATGCGGTTTCGCCGGGTGTTTTGGCGCATGCTTTCCGCCGTGTTTCGCCGGATGCCCCGCCGCCGGCTTCAGGTGAGGCGCCACCGAAATGGCCGGCCGGGGAAGGGCTGCGGGCGGCTGCGCCGCGCCGAAGTCGGAAATGGTCCAAACGCCTTGCACGCTGGAGTTGGGAGGCATCACCTCTTCCTGGGGACGGTGCCACTCCGCCGTGATGGTGTGGCATCCTTCGCAATAGACGCCCTGTTCCGCGAGTTCGGGCGGCGGAAGAGGCGACTCTTCCGCGAACTTCTGGTCGGCATCGAGTTCCTGTTCGATGCGCGCGTCGATTTCAGCTTTCTTGCCGGGATCCCAGATATGATTCTCGGTGAGATATTTTTCAAAGAGCGCGATGGGGTCGCGGGCCTTCCAGTAATCAAACATCGCCTTGGGCACGTATTCGGCGGGATCGTGCTGGGCGTGTCCCTTCATCCGCATGGTTTTGACTTCGAGAAGAACGGGACCGCGCCCGGCGCGGCATTCGCCGACCGCTTCTTTGGCGGCTTTGTAAACGGCGAGCACGTCGTTGCCGTCGGCAACCATGCCGCGTACGCCATAGGCGTGGGCGCGGTTGGCGAGATCGCGAACGGGAACCTGGCGGGAAACCGGCGTGGAATAGGCCCACTGATTATTCTCAAGGACCACGACGAGCGGCGCGTTCTGGGAAGCGGCGAGGTTCATTCCTTCGTGGAAAGCTCCGGTGGAACTGCCGCCGTCGCCAATCCACGTCATGGCGACGATCTTCTGCCCCAGATAGCGGCCTGCCATGGCTACGCCCGCCATCACGGGAATCAGGTCACCGAGCATGGAGATAGGCGAAACGACGTGGCGCTGCTTCAGATCGCCGAAGTGGCTCGTGCCGTCCTTGCCCTGGGTGGGCGAGGTGTACTTGGCCATGTGCTGCGTGAAAATGTCGCGCGGCGGGAAGCCCTTTACGAGAAGGGCGCCGATGTTGCGGATCATGGGCGCCAGCCAATCCCGAGGCTCGAGGGCAAACGCGCTGCCAACCGAAACCGCTTCCTGCCCGAGACTCGAGTAAAGGCCGCCCACAATTTTGTTCTGGCGGAACAGGCGAACCATGCGTTCTTCGAGCTGCCGGTTTAACTGCATGTAGTAATAGAGATCGAGCTGCTGGGCGGTGCTCAGCGAGAGTTGCATGGATCCGTTCAAAGGCTTGTTCGAGGATGGCATCACGGGATGGTTCATGAAGCACCCTCCCCAAGAGAAACCTGGCCAGCGTGCTGCGACCGAGGCATTCCGGCCATCGCAGTACGCATGCCGAGGGCGGCTTCCAGGTCGCGCCGGCGCGTTTGGATCATGGTGCGTTTGAACACATTTCCGAAGTGCGAGATGAGACGCGGGCGAACTTCGCCGGTGGAAACTTCGCGCGCGAGGAAACGTTCGAGCGAGGTGGCGCGCTTATCCGGGATGCCGCAGGGCACGATGAGATCGAAGAAGCGCAGGTCGGTCGAGACATTGTAGGCAAACCCGTGGGAGGTGACCCAGCGGCTCAGATGCACGCCCAGCGCGGCGAGCTTTTCTTCTCCCGCCGGGACGTCCACCCAGACGCCGTGTTTGCCTTCCACTCGCTTGCCTGCGATGCCAAATTCGGTCGTGGCGCGCAGCATTACTTCTTCCAGTTGCTCGACGTACCAGCGGACGTCACGGCGGTGCTCCGCCAAGTCCAGGATCGGATAACCCACGACCTGCCCGGGGCCATGATAGGTGATGTCGCCTCCGCGGTCGCTGGGGTGAAATTCCACATGCATCTGGCCGAGGACGTTTGACCCGGCGCGCAGATGTTCGCGTTTGCCGTTGCGGCCGAGGGTGATCACGTGAGGGTGTTCGCAGAGGAGCAGCACGTCGGGGACTTCGTGCGCTTTGCGCGCTTCTACCAGCGCGTGCTGCAAGTCGCACGCGGGCCCGTAAGGGATGATCCCGAGGTCCACTACCCAGGCGATTTTCTCTGCTTGCTTCACGAGGTTACCGGGTGCCACTTCTTCCTTGTCTAATCTTGCCGCTTCCTGAACTTAGGAGAAACTCCCGCGTCAGTAATTGATGGTGAGCCCGCGGACAGCGTTGAATGCGTCGCCCATTGCTTCCCAGACGGTGGGATGAGCATGAATAGTGGATGCCATGTCGTCCAGCGTGGCTTCCAAGCCGATGGCCGCGACCGGCTCGGCGATAATTTCAGTGGCCAGTGGCCCGATGGCGTGGACGCCCAGAATTTCGCCGTATTTCGCTTCGGCGACCACTTTAATGAAGCCCTCATGATTGCCGAGAATGGTGGCCTTGCTGTTGGCAAGGAAGGGAAACTTTCCGGTCTTGACTTCCAGCCCGGCATCGCGCGCCTGCTTTTCCGTCAGGCCGATGGAGCCAATCTGCGGCTCGCAGTAGGTGGCGTTGGGGCAGCGTTTGCGGTCGAAGGGCTGCACCGGTTTGCCGGCCATGCGTCCCACGGCGATGATGCCTTCCATGGAGGCGGCGTGGGCGAGTTGCGGCAGTCCGGCGACGATGTCGCCGATGGCGTAGAGATGCGGCTCGGCGGTTTCCAGGAATGCATCGGTGTGCACGAAGCCGCGCTCCACTTTGGCCTTGGTCTTTTCGAGGCCGATGTTTTCGGTGAGCGGGCGCCGTCCGACGGCGATGAGGACCTTTTCCGCGGAAATAGTCTTGGGACTTCCAGACTTGTCCGTGTAGGAGACTGTCGCTCCGTTGGCATCCTTGATGACGGAGGAGACTTTCGCCTCCAGTTCGATCTTGATGCCCTTTTTGCGGAAGCTCTTTTCAAGCTCGGCGGAAATTTCCTCGTCCTCGAGCGGAACAACACGCGGCAGGGTTTCAAGAAGGGTGACTTCCGAGCCGAACGTGTGAAACACCGAGGCAAATTCAACGCCCACCGCGCCGCATCCGACCACGACGAGCGATTTAGGGATGCTTTGCAAAGCGAGAATTTCCCGGTTGGTGAGGATGGTGGTGTTGTCGATTTCGACTCCCGGCAGGGAGCGGGCTTCGGAACCGGTTGCGAGCATGGTGTAGGTGGTTTCGAGTTCGGTGGTCTTGCCGTCTTTTTTCACGGAAACGCGTCCCGGGCCCGCGACGCGCCCCCACCCGGTGATGGAATCCACTTTGTTCTTTTTGAAAAGAGCGGCGATGCCACCGGCGTGTTTCTTGACGATTTTGTCTTTGCGCGTGAGCATCGCGGGCCAGTTCACCTTGACGTCTTTCACCTCGAAGCCGAATTCGGCGGCGCGCTTGAAGTTGTCGTAGATATCGGCATGGTGCAAAAAGACCTTCGTTGGGATGCAGCCTACGTGCAGGCAGGTACCGCCCAGAAACGGATCCTTTTCCACGACGGCGGTTTTCAATCCCCACTGCGAGGCGCGGATCGCGGCCACGTAGCCGCCTGGTCCGCTGCCAACGATCACAAGGTCATATTTTGCCAATCCCGTTTCCCCTTTGCGTTCTTGGTTTTAAATGGAACCAACACGTGCATGATGGAAGGTTGTGTACGGCTCGCGTCTTCCAGTCGCGCGGACTTATAATCTTAACAGCCGCACTTAGGCTTCGCAACAAGACCAAGACACTTGTCGGTCTAGAATCCTTTCGGACGCAGCACGCATCTATCGAAAACGTCCCGTTGCGTTGCCTTTGCATCAGGAAATTCGGTGTTTCGCGCAATTTGACAAGCGGCGGCGGTACCGATACTATGGCTAGTTTTTTGATGGGTTACCGGAGCCCTCTATGGGACTAACTATGGACAAGAAAAGGCTCGAGTATTACAAAAAGAAACTCGTTACACGGCGGGCGGAATTGCTCCGGGGAATCGCCCGCACCGAGCAGGAAGGCCGCGAAGCGGACGAAGACCCCACGGTGGATCTTGCCGACAAGGCCGCCAATTCCTACACGAAGGAATTTCTGTTCGGGCTGACGCACGAGAACCGGTCGCTTTTGCAGTTGGTCGATGACGCCCTGGCGCGGATACAGGGCGAATCCTTCGGAGAGTGCGCTGCCTGCCATCAGGAGTTGCAACAGAAGCGGCTCGAAGCGGTGCCGTGGACCCGCTACTGCATTACTTGCCAGGAGAAAAAAGAACAAGGCCTGCTTTAGTTCGGATCAACAGCTGAACCGTCCAAACCCTGGTCAGCCCGCAGCCGGTTTCAATTCGGGAACGAATCTCGTAACGGCTGTAACCCGCGCCCAGCCCCTTCCATTCGCCTCCATTTTAAGATAGGTTGTGCTGGTAGCTCTTTCGTTAACAACGCATCGGTGATCTTAAGAAGCGCGCTCGACGCGGTGACGTCGGTGCTGTTTCCGGCGCCCTGCCGTATCTGCGACCAGATTCTCACGAATGCCAGCCGGATTCCCATCTGCGACCGGTGCCTCGACTCCTTCGAGGCGATCGTACCGCCGCTCTGCGAATGCTGCGGGCGTCCGTTCGCTTCTCCTGTGGCCATTCAAGCGACCCGGCCTCTGTGCAGGCTTTGCCGGCTGGAGTTTTTTGCGTTCGACCGGGCGCGCAGCTTTGCGATCTATAACGACACCCTGTTTGACGCAATCGTCCTGATGAAGTATGAGGAGGTAACGCGGCTGGGCCACTGGTTTGCGGAGCGAATTGCCGGGTGCATCGCTCAGGAGCTGGACGCATGGCGCGTCGATGCGGTGGTGCCAATTCCGCTCCACCCGGGAAGGCAGCGCGAACGGGGGTATAACCAGGCGGAATTGATTGCTCGGCCGCTGGCGAAGCGCCTGGGCGCCCGGGTAGCCCCCCGCCTTTTGACGCGGACCAAGCCCAGGCCGGCCCAGCTACTCCTTTCGCGCAGCGAGAGATGGAAGTCCGTGCGTGGCGCCTACGCGACTCCGGACGGGGCAAAGGTTGACAACCTGCGCGTTCTGCTGGTAGATGATGTAATGACCACCGGCGCTACGCTGGATGCCTGCGCGAGGGCGCTCAAAAAGGCTGGTGCTTCAAGGGTGGTGGGGCTTACGGTGGCCAGACTGGTTCCGGGTTGGCAAACACCTACCAGACCCAAAAATTAACACAGGCGAAAGAATCCCGTAAGGCTTCAGGAGCATCTTAGAGGGCTAGGATTTTTGTCGGCGCAAGAAGGGCAGCTATGGACAATCGGCTGAAAACCGGTTTACGTCCCCGTCCTGCACTAGGCTTGAGTTCAGGCGCGCCCCGGGCTGCGAGCACTTCCTCCGCCAGCCGTCCTTCGGTGATGCAAGCTCCCGTCCTTGTTTTGAACGCCACATTTGAGCCGATTAACGTTACTGCTGTGCGGCGGGCGCTGGTTCTGATGCTGAAGGGCGTTGCCCAGGCGGAAGAGACCAACCACACTGAGGTTCATTCCACTTCGAAAGCCGTTCAGGTGCCGTCAGTTATCCGGCTTTTAAGCTACCGGCATATTCCCCAGCAGAGCCGGGCGCTTTCGCGGAAGAACATCCTGCTGCGCGACCGGAATACCTGCCAGTTCTGCGGAACGGCGCTTCCCGCTTCCGAACTGACCCTTGACCACGTGATGCCCCGTTCAAGGGGCGGCCGTTCCTCCTGGGAGAATCTGGTGGCCTGCTGCTATACGTGCAACAACCGCAAGGGCGACCGAACGCCGGAAGAAGCCGGGATCAAGCTGCAGCGCCGGCCACGGCCGTTTACGCTGCACACTTCGCGCCAGCTGATGCGTCTGATCGGGCACCGGGACGAAAAATGGCGCAAATATCTTTTTTATTGAGTTCGGAAACCTTTTTAAAATGCCCGCGTCTAAGTTGGTAATACTTCTAGGACACACCCCGGGAAGCGAGGCTGTTTCGACAGTCCGCTTCCCTAATTTTTTGCCCGCGTTTTTGACCAAGCCGAAACAAACCTACTGACGGAAGACCACCTTCAACCCCCGGCGCCAGTTTTCGTTGAGACCGATGCGCGTGACGTGGATTTCGGGCGAGAGATATTTCAGCAAAATCTCTGTCGCTGAATGAAACTGGAATCCTGGCGCAACCAGCCAGACCTGCGGCGGCTGCGAATCGAGTTCGATCCCGGGGAAGTAACCGTAGCGCTCGAAGTCCCCCTCGCGCTGATGTCGCCGGACGCGGAGCCAGTAATCGACTGCCTGGATCGACAGTTGAATATCTTCGGACGCCTTCAGTTCGATGACTACCAGCTGGCCGCGGCGTGTGACGCCGAGCAGGTCAAGAATGCCCCGGCTTCCGGCGGTGAAGGCGGGCAGCTGGGAATAAAGATAGCGCGCGTCGAGCCTCGCATCGAGCTTTGTGGGGTCCTCGCGAATCATCGTTTCGATCCAGCGCTCCGGGGCTTTGCGGTAGAGCGCGTGGCTGGTCTGCTCGGCGAGAGGATTGCGATACAGTTCGAGCTGGCGGAGGAGTTTTTCCAGCGCGGGTTCGGTGGCTTTGGTGAGCGGGAGCCGGGAATCGTCGAGGCCGAAAGACAGGCCTTCGATCGACCAGCGGGCAAAGTCGAGGCCGCGAAAAGAGAACGAGGACTCGCAGACAGCGGGCATCGGGTGTTGCGCGATGGGAGAGTTTTCTTCGCGGGCAATGGCCGCCAGGGCCGGGACTCGCGAGGCAGCTTCGCGCCCGGCCATCAGTAACGAGTCCATCTCGGGCCGAGGCAGGAGACGGCTCTGCAGATTGCCCACATCCGCCGGGTCGAGTTTGCGCACCTGTCCATCGCGGTGAGAAAACTCGAAAATTTCGGCGCGGGTCGAAGCAGAGAGAGCGAGGATGCGTTCCCTCAGGTGGAGGCCCGTATTTTCGGGCACGAAGAGGCGCAAGCCCTCCACTGCGCGGCGCTGCGCGCGGCTTCGCAGCCAGTGGAGCCAGAGAACTCCGAAAGCGAGGCTGGCTTCCACCGAAGAGATCTCGTCGGCTGGGGGGACGGCCAGCAACGCCCAAGTGCCGGATCCTTCGTGCATCTGGCCCCGGACGTAAAGCCCCGAGAAGGATTTTTTGAGGTCCTGTGCAACCGTGAGCGAGTCGATCACTGCATCGGGGAAAGCGTCCGAAAGAATGCGGCAGATCCTTGCGCGAAATTGCTCCCGTAAGACACGGCTCGCGGGACGCGCCGCATCGGCGCGTAAAAATTCCAGGCGGCCTGGCTTTGCCCGGCCGAACCTTTGGACTTCGAGCAGAGCATGATCGTCGGATCGTTCTTTGATGCAGAGGATGCGGCGGGTGAGGTTTCGCTGATCCGACCACAAGTGGACGAGCGCGTGTTGTCCCTGGCGGCGAATTTCCACGTGCAAAGGGTGGAAGTCCGCGAGCCATTCGCCGTCCTCGCGAACTTCGGCGCGGCCGGATGCGGCGATGATGCCCAAAGCGCGGTCGAGCTCGGCCCAATCGTCCATTGATAAACCACCCAATCGTTTAGAAACAGGGACCGGCGACTACCCTACTTGAGGACAAGGCCCGTGACGCGTATGGAAGGATACTGCCGATTCCAATCGGAGGGAATACGTTCGAGGATTACCTGGAAGTCGCGCATCTGGCCCGCTGGGAGAGGAAGGGCTGTGGGCGGAAGGATGATCTCGGAATCGCGCAGGACTGTCTGGTTAAACTGGTCGCGAAATTCGATGACGACCTGAAGTCCCACAAGCGCTCGGTCGCCATTGTTTACGATGGTGCCGGCTACGAAGGTGAATTCCTGGTTGAGGAAATTGGTGGAATGTGCCATCTGAATGCCTTGAAACTGAATCCGAGGCGCGTAGGACTGTTCTTGCTGTCCAAAAGGCAGTTTGGTTGCGGCTGCAATGCCCGTGGGTTGCGACCGGCGGATCAGCCATGCGGCGCCTGCGCCCAGGATCAGCACAATTACGGCTCCGGCGATGAAAGCGACCGGGAAGCGGCTCTTCTCTTCGTAATTATCGCCTGGCAGCATGGTTCCTTTTTCCCTAACGCCCGAAAGAGAGACGCAGAATCAGCGGCTCCGGCAGGCCCGCCTGGGTCATGCGGTTCTGCACGGCTTCAATATCATACGGTATGCGCCAGAACTCCACCGACTGATGATCGAGGTCGGCAATCGCGAAGGCGGCGCGCGGGTCGCCGTCGCGCGGTTGGCCGACGGAGCCGGGATTCAGCAGATACGAAGTTCCTTTTTCAAGCGGCAGGCTGGTGAACAAGTTCCCGGCCGCCGGTTTCAGATGCTGTACGACCACCTGGTCGTCGCGGAGCGTAAAGCCGCCCTGGATGTGGGTGTGCCCAAAGAAAGTGACCGGGGAAGGGGAGTCAAGCAGCCCCTCGACGGCTTGCGCGGGACCGAACACGTATTCGTCTTCGTCGTGAACAGCGCCATGGATGATCGACAAGCCGTCGAGCGTAACGGGCCCGTGAGGCAGGTTTTCGAGGTAATCAAGATTGGAGGGAAGAAGCTGATCCCGCGTCCAGAGTGTGACGGCGCGAGCGAGGGGATTAAAGTCCTCGGCGTCCACGAGACCGCTTACGGCCTTGTCGTGATTGCCGCGAATTACGGCGCCGCCGAGGGAGCGAATACGGTCAATGACTTCGTTCGGCTGCGGGCCGTAGCCGACGAGATCGCCCAGGCAGGCGGCTTTTTGCCACCGGCCTTCCGCGGCTGCGAGTGCGGCATCCAGGGCGGTAAGGTTCGCGTGGACGTCGCTCAAAATCAGATAGCGCATTCAAGAATTCCAACGAGCACGATGACAACAATAGTGCCATAGGTGGGTGCTGCGTACGAGGCGCGCTCAGGATTCCGACGGGGATTCGGCGGGCTGGTCGCCGACGGAAAAATATGTGCAATCGGGATGATGGAAGACGAGCGCGCTGACGCTGGCTTCAGGGTCCATCATCATGCCTTCGGTGAGATGAACGCCGATATCCTCGGGATGGAGCAGCATCCAGATGCCGGCCTGATCCTCGAGATTGGGGCATGCGGGATAGCCGAAGCTATAGCGCTTGCCGCGGTAGCGCGACGTGAAGCGTTCCGCCATAGTGAGACTGGGCGGATCGGGGAAACCCCAATCTTCCCGGATGCGGCGATGCAGCCATTCGGCGCAGGCCTCCGCCGTTTCGAGCGCGAGTGCTTGCAAGCCATGCGAGTAGAGATATTCACCGGCGGCTTTTGCTTCCTCGGATTTCGCGCGGATACCTTCGCCGGCCGTGACGACAAAGAGAGCCATGTGATCCCGTTTACCTTCCGCCGACGGGAGAATGTAATCGCTCAGGCAAAGCTTTTCGCCGATCCGCTGGCGTTGGAAGTGGAAGGTATGGATGGGCGAGGCACCGCCGGGAGCGAACAGAGCGATGGAGTTTCCATGGCGCTCGGCTTCGAAGAATTGCCAGACCGCACCAATTTTCATGAAGCTTCTGGCCTGACGCTTGATTTCTTCCATGCTGTTGAAGAGTTCGAGGGCCCGCGCGTCGCGTTCGCCCAGGGCTTTTTCGAAGTTCCCGCGAAAACCCAGGTGACGTCCAAAAAGCATGTAAGGATTTATGTAACTCCAAATATCGTTCAAGTCGGGGACAGCGCGCACTTTCCGGTCGAGATACGCAGGGGAGGGGATCGCGATATCGGTGCGGATTTTCGCCGCGCGCTCTTCTCCGGCTGGGGCTTGCGGGCGCGGCGCGGCGTCTTCCACGGCGGCGGTCGCGGTAAAGGTGTGCTCCTGAAGCACCGAGTCGCGGCGTTTTGGATCGCTCAATTCGTTCATGAGCCGCAAACCGGTCATGGCGTCTTTGGCGTAGCAGACGGCGGTCTGGTACTGAGGCGCGATCTTTAACCGCGTGAACTTGTCCGAAAGAGCCGCGCCGCCTACTAACAGAGGAACGCGAATACCCGCGTCGCGCAGATCGCCCGCCGTAATGACCATCTGCTGCGCGCTTTTCACGAGCAGGCCGGAGAGGCCGATGGCGTCCGGCTTGTGCTTTTCATGAGCGCGGATCAGATCTTCCGGCGGGACCTTGATGCCGAGGTTGATCACGTCATAGCCGTTGTTCTTCAGAATGATTTCGACGAGATTCTTGCCGATATCGTGAACGTCACCCTTCACGGTGGCGAGGATCACCTTGGCGCGCTTTTCGGTATCGGCTTTCTCCATGAACTGCTCGAGATGGCTTACGGCCGCCTTCATGGCTTCGGCCGATTGAAGCACCTCGGCCACGATCAATTCGTTGTTGTTGAAGAGCCTGCCCACCTCGGCCATGCCGGCCATGAGAGGGCCGTTGATAATATCGAGGGGCGAAACGCCTTCTTCGCGCTTGCGATTGAGGTCGTCGATGAGGCCGTCTTTTGAGCCTTCAAGAATATAGTTCGGGAGGCGTTGATCGAGCGGCAGATCCTGGGCACGCGCCTTCTTGCGGCCGCCGGAGCCGCGGAAATGGGCCGAAATTGCGGCAATGTGGAACTGGTTGATGGCGGCTTTCTGTTCGCGGCTTTGTTCGCGCCAGTCGGCTGGGGCGCCGCGAAGAAGCAAAACTTGTGGGTGATCGCCGGGCACAGACTCCGGGACGTTATTGAATAGGAGGTCTTCAGCGAGCTTGCGTTCGGCATCCGGAATCTGAGCAAAGCGCTCGATGCGCTCCGCGTTGACGATGGCGAGGTCGAGCCCGGCCTTGGTGCAGTGGTATAGGAAAACGGAATTGACTACTTCCCGGGCACCGGCGGGCAGTCCGAACGAGACGTTCGAAATGCCGAGCACGGTGCGAACGTACGGAATAGCCTTCTTGATCAGCCGGATTCCTTCGATTGTTTCCACTGCGCCGCCGATATAGTTTTCATCGCCTGTGGCGCAGGGAAAGACCAGGGGATCGAAAATAATGTTTTCGGCGTGGATGCCGTATTTTTCCGTCAGCAGGTTGTGGGAGCGCTCGGCGATTTCCAGTTTGCGCTCGCGCGTGAAGGCTTGTGCCTGCTGCGGGTCTTCATCGATGCAGCCGACAATCAGGGCGGCGCCGTAGGAGCGGGCCAGCGGGCAGACGCGCTCGAACTTCTCTTCGCCATCCTCGAGATTGATCGAATTGATGATGCTTTTGCCCTGGCAATAGGTGAGCGACAGCTCGATCGACCGGGCGTCGGTGGTGTCGATCATGATCGGCGCTTTGATCTTGCGGATCAGCTGGTCGTAAAAGGGCGGAATATCCTTGATCTCGTCGCGGTCCGTGCTTTGCAGACAAACATCCACGATGTGCGCGCCGCTTTTCACCTGACGGCGGGCGATCTCGGTGGCTTCTTCCCACTGTTCCGCGGCGATAAGTTTTTTGAACTCGCGCGAGCCAATCACGTTGGTGCGTTCGCCGACGATCAAGGGCCGCGTGCTGTCCTCGGCTTCGATGACGTCGATGCCGGAGTAGACCGCCCGGTGGCTTGCGCCTGCCGGATGGCGCGGGACTTTCTTTTCCGCCATCTGAGCGATGGCGCGAATGTGTTTCTCCGTGGTTCCGCAGCAGCCGCCGACGATATTCAGCCAGCCGCGCTCGACGAAACGATCGAGCTGCTCGGCGAGAGTGGTGGGAGTTTCCTGGTATAGCCCCTCTTCGTTCGGAAGACCGGCATTCGGATAGCAGGAGACGAACCGATTTGTCAGGGACTGCAGGGTGCGGACGTGGTCGGTCATGAATTCGGGCCCGGTGGCGCAATTCAACCCGAGGGACAGCACGTCAGCGTGGTCGAGGGAGGCCCAGAGCGCCTCGATGTTCTGCCCGGCGAGCATGGTTCCCATCGGTTCGATCGTGACGGAGATCATCACGGGGATTGGCTGACCGAGTTCGCGGCTGAGCTCGTCAATCGCGAGCACTCCGGCTTTGATGTTCCGCGTGTCCTGGCAGGTCTCGAGTAGAAGCAGATCCGCGCCGCCTTCCACGAGGCCGCGAGCCTGGTCCCGGAAGTTATTGCGAAGCTGTTCGAAGGTGATTCCGCCGGTGACGCTGATGGCCTTCGTTGTCGGGCCCATGGATCCGGCGACAAAGCGCGGTTTGCCCGGTGAGGAGAATTCGTCAGCGGCTTGCCTCGCCAGGGCCGCAGCGCGGCGGCTGATCTCGTGCGCGTGTTCGCCCAATCCATACTCGGCGAGGACTACGGGGGTGCTGCCGAAAGAATTCGTTTCGATGATGTCTGAACCGGCTTCGAGATACTTGCGGTGGATCCCGAGCACCACGTCGGGCCGGGTGATTACAAGGTTCTCGTTGCAACCTTCCAGATGGGGGCCGCCGAAGTCTGCCGCCGTCAGGTTCACCTGCTGCAGCATGGTGCCCATGGCGCCATCCAGGACGAGGATGCGTTCGCGTAGGAGTTCGCGGAGGGCCAGGCCCTGTTCGATAAGATTTCTCATGTCCTTTGGATTATCCCGTGGGAATTGCCGGAATGGGGAATTACGTGGGACCGCTGCGACCTGGCGGTAAACGAACCGCTGCTAAAGGCTGGCGAATTGTGCGCGCAGAGCGAGAAAGCGGTTCACCTGCCGTCCCTTGTGCCTAGCCTGATGATTCTCCGAGGCTTAAGCAGCGTCGGACAGAAACTCGACCTTAAAGGAGGAGGGCACGAATCCTGCGGCAGCGCCACGGGCCAGAAGCTCGCGCACGGCGCGCCGGCCTTCCTCTCCATAATCGAGCGTCCAACGGTTCACATACATTCCCACGAATTTGTCCGCCAGCTGCGGGTCCATGTCGCGCGCGAACTGCAGCGCGTAAGCCATCGCTGGCTCGCGATGATCCAAGGCATACGAAACGCTTTCGCGGATGATGCGCGCCACTTGCATCCCCAATTGGGGGCCTAGACTGCGCCGGATTGCGTTTCCGCCCAAAGGCAAAGGAAGGCCGGTCGACTCCTGCCACCATTGGCCAAGATCAACCACGCGGTGCAAGCCGACCTCGGAGAAAAGGAGCTGGCCTTCATGGATCAGAAGGCCGGCTTCGACTTCCTTGGCCTGCACGGCGCCGAGAATCTTGTCGAAGGGCATCGTCACCGTCTCGACGTTGGGCTCGAAAAGCTTCAGCGCGAGATAGGAAGTGGTCCATTCGCCTGGTATGGCGACTTTGCGTCCGGCAAGTTCCGTTTTCTTAATGGGATGCGATGCGACAACGATGGGACCATAGCCTTCACCGAAGCTTGCGCCGCAATCGAGCAGGACGTACTTATCGGCCACGAAGGTGTAGCCGTAAAAGCTCAGGGCGGTAACGTCGTATGTTTCCTCGCGCGCGGCGCGGTTCAAGGATTCGATATCGGAAAGAATATGCGTAAACTTCACGCCGGGAAGGCGGACTTTGCCCGTGGCCAGCGCGTAAAACATGAAGGCGTCGTCGCTATCGGGCGAATGCGCCAGGCGCAGTGTGTCGATCTTAGGGCTCGTTGCTTGTGTAGACATTTTTTCGCCGTTCCTGCCACTCACAGAAAGCTATACCCGCCGCACGTGGGCCCGGCATGCCAGAAAGTTGCTGCCCATCGCGGTGACCTTGCGGCTAACGTAACGTTCGGTGTGTGTGCCTTCCGGTGTGAATGACCTTCGTGAACGACTAAGGATACCATAGCCTCCGTCCGGTGGTACAGACGGGCGCCAATTGTGCGATTTGCCGCGAACCGCATAGAATCGTGGACGAAGGCGAACTTTGCAGCGAGGCCGGCGATGCGGGCAGTCATTCAAAGGGTTACGCGAGCGCGCGTGGTTGTTGACGGGCAGGTTCGCGGTGAAATTGGGCCGGGCCTCGCGGTGCTGGTTGCCGTTGGGCGAAATGACGTTTCGGGGACGGTTGTGTCCATGGCGGAGAAGACTGTGAATCTCCGGATTTTTAACGATGAGCAGGGCAAGATGAACAAGTCTCTGCTGGACACACAGGGTGCGATGCTGGTGATATCGCAATTTACATTGTACGGGGACGCTCGCGGGCAGCGTCGGCCGAGTTTCGTGCAGGCGGCTCCTCCGGAGCAGGGCAGGGCGCTCTACGATGAATTCGTGGCAGCGGTGAAGGCCCTGGGCGTGCGCGTGGCGACGGGTGTGTTCCAGGCGCACATGTCGGTGGAGCTTGTGAACGATGGTCCCGTTACGATTCTGCTCGATTCCGAGAAGCAGTTTTAGGCGCCCAAAATAAAATCCATGACACCCCAAGTTGATTTACCCACTGAATTGGCGCTCTTCGTTTTGGCGCTTTGCTGGCTGGGATTTGGCGTGATTCTCGTCGTAGGGAAAAGGGGGGCGGAGAGGTCGACGAAGAGGCAGGATTTCAAGTCGCATGCCGGATTTTTCCTGCAGTGCCTCGCCTATGCGATCTGTTTCAGCTTCGGCCGGAGGTACTTTTCGCCCATCATGCGCCTGTCTCAAATGGCGGGGTGGTTTGTGGCGGCATTGGCGGCGCTGATCGCGATCGTCTCGACCTGGTTCTGCTTTGCCGCGGCTCGAGCGCTCGGTAGACAATGGGCCCTGGTTGCCCGAGTGATTGAAGGCCATGAGTTGATCCGGCGGGGACCCTATGCCGTCGTCCGCAATCCGATCTATTTGGCCATGCTGGGGATGCTTGTTGCGACGGGACTGATTGTCAGCGGATGGCAGGGCCTTGCCGTGGCCACAACTGTCTTCATGATCGGCACCGAAATCCGTATCCGCAGCGAGGAAAAGCTGTTGCGCGAGGCTTTGGGCTCCCAGTTTGACGAATACGCCGCAGAAGTGCCTGCGTTTATCCCCCGCGTTTTCTGAATCCTCCAAAATAAGAGCTGCGCCGCTTAAAAAATGTGCGGCGCCCACTTATATCGTTATACGATATAAGGTAAGAGGGAAGGACTGTGAGCCGCGAATCCGAGTACAAAGCCCTGGCAGACCTGCGTTACGAGATTCGGCGTTTTCTGAGCTTCAGCGAGAAGGCTGCGCGGTTGGCCCGAATCGAACCCCAGCAGCATCAGGCTCTCCTGGCGATCAAGGGTCTGCCGGATGGGCTATGCCCGACTGTCGGAGTAGTGGCTGAGCGTTTGCAGATACATCATCACAGCGCAGTGGAATTGAGCAACCGCCTCGAATCGAAGGGACTGATTCGGCGAGAGGGTGGCAAACGGGATCGGCGGGAAGTGTTTCTGTGTTTGACGCCCGCCGGGGAGAAGTTGCTGCGCACACTTTCGGCGTCGCATCACGAAGAGCTGCAAACGGCCGGACCGAGATTGCTGAAGGCTTTGACAAGAGTGGTTCACCGCGAGCCTCCCAGAAGGAGTTCGAAGTGACATCGTCTGCATTATTGGCTCATACGCTTCCTGCGGAACGCCCCGCGGGCTACCGCCTGGGATTTGTGTCGCTCCTGGCGGCACTGGTGGGAATTTTGGCGGGGATCATCGCTTACGTTTTGTACGACCTGATCGGGCTGTTTACGAACATCGCCTTTTACCACGAGTGGTCGTTTCATTTCCGAAGTCCCGCCGATTCGCCGCTGGGGCTCTGGATCATCGTGACGCCGGTGATCGGGGGCGTCCTCGTGGGATTCATGGCGAAATATGGCTCGGAGAAAATAAAAGGCCACGGCATACCCGAAGCGATGGAGGCAGTGCTGACGTCCCGGAGCAGGATCGAGGCGAAAGTGGCGATTCTCAAACCGCTCTCGGCGGCCATCGCCATCGGAACGGGAGGGCCGTTTGGCGCGGAGGGTCCGATCATCCAGACGGGTGGTGCAATGGGGTCACTCGTCGGGCAGATCATTTCAACGACCGCCGCGGAACGGAAGGTACTGCTCGCTTGCGGGGCGGGCGCGGGCATGGCTGCGACATTCAACACGCCCATTGCGGCCGTGATTCTGGCGATTGAGCTGTTGCTATTCGAATTTCGCTCGCGCTCGTTCATTCCGCTGGTGATTGCGAGCACCCTCGCGACAAGCGTGCGATCGATGTTTCTGGGGCAGCGCTCGATGTTTACGATGAGCAATGTAAACTTCGATGCGTTTCGTGGCCTGCCGTTTTACGTGGCTCTGGGAGTGATTTGCGGAATGACGGCGGTGGGATTCACGAAGTTGCTTTATTGGGTCGAGGATCAGTTTGACAGGATCAAGATCGACGATCTGTGGCATCCCGCCATCGGAGCATTGGGACTCGGAATCATCGGATATTTCGTTCCGCGCGTGCTGGGCGTGGGGTACGACACCATATCCGACATTTTGAACAACAACCTTCCGCTCAAACTACTCTTGCTGATCGCGGTTTTTAAAGCGGCAGCGCTGGTGATTTCGCTTGGCTCCGGCACTTCCGGCGGACTGCTCGCGCCGATGTTCATGTCGAGCGCGGCGCTGGGCGGCGTTTTCGCGATGGTGGTGAACCTGACATTTCGGGGCGCACACCTTTCGCCCGGCGCCTTCGCTCTGGTGGCGATGGCGGCAGTTTTTGGGGCCGCCTCGCGCGCCACTTTCACGTTTATCGTATTTGCTTTTGAAATCACCCACGATTACAACGCGATACTTCCGCTGATGCTCGCGTGCGTGATTGCGGACACGATCGCGCTGCGCTATTTGCCGAGCTCGATCATGACGGAGAAGCTGGCGCGGCGCGGATTGAAGGTGCCGGGAGAGTATGAGGCGGGCATTTTGAACGTCGTGCGCGTGGGAGACGTGATGCGGCGGGACGTGCAGCCAATCCCATCGGAAATGACCGTGGCCGAATTGGCAGAGCGCATCAGCGGGAGAAGAACTCCGGTGAAGCCGGGCGCGGTTTCCGCCGAGGAACCGCCGCGCAATCTCACCGAAGGGCTGCCCATTGTGGACATGGAGGGCCGGCTGCGCGGCATCGTTACACAAGGAGATTTGCTGCGCGCCCTCGAAAGCGATCCCGAGGGAAAGATAACCGTCCTGGAGGCTGGCTCCAGCCAGCCGATTGTGGCTTATCCCGACGAGCTTGCGCACGACGCAATGTATCGGATGTTGCAGAATAATATTGGACGCTTACCGGTGGTCAACCGCGACGATCCTACGAGAATGATCGGGTATTTCAACCGGTCGAGTATTCTCTCGGCATGGTCCAGGCAAATGGAGGAAGAGGGCGTCCGCGAGCATGGATGGATCCGCTCCTGGCGGAATGGGAGGGCGAGTTATGCGAAGGGAAAGTAGGAGTGTTCCGCGGGAGTATCGCTAGCGTGAAGTACCGTTTTGAGTTACGCTCTGCGCCTCAGCAGGGCGCCTTTGCCCTTGTGAAATGCTCTTCAAGACGTTCAGCGCGGCTGTGTTTGGAATCGACGCCTACCTGGTGGAGGTGGAGGTAGACGTAGGTCCCGGCCATCCCGGCGACTTCAATGTGGTCGGCCTGCCCGACATCGCCGTGAAAGAGAGCCGCGAACGAATCAAGTCCGCGCTCAGGAACTGCGGCTTCGATTTTCCTTCTTACCAGGCAGTCACCGTAAATCTTGCGCCCGCCGATATTCGCAAGGAAGGCTCCGCATTCGATCTGCCCATGGCGCTCGGCGTCCTTGGCTGCCAGGGAACGTTCTTCGGCAAAACACTCGATGCGTATGTATTCCTGGGCGAGTTATCGCTGGATGGAAGCGTCCGTTCCGTGCGCGGCGCGCTTTCGGCGGCGCTGGCGGCGCGCGATCGCGGCATCCGTAACGTGATTGTGCCCGAAGCGAACGCGCGCGAGGCGGCGGTGGTGGAGGGCATTCAAGTCTTCGGCGTGAAGTCGCTGCCGCAGGCAGCCGACATGGTCAACGCGCCTGAATCGTTCCAGTCGATTGCGGTGGATACTTCGCAGGTGCTCGCGCAGGCGAGCCAGTACTCCGTGGATCTTCGCGATGTGCGCGGACAAATGGCGGCGAAGCGCGCATTGGAGGTTTCCTGCGCGGGAAGCCACAACATCCTCCTCATTGGCCCGCCTGGAGCGGGGAAGACGATGCTGGCCAAACGCATTCCCACAATTCTGCCGCCCATGTCGCTGGAGGAAGCGATTGAGACCACGCGCATTCACAGCGTGGCGGGCCTTCTCGACGACTCGCGGGGGCTGGTAGGTACGCGGCCGTTCCGCTCGCCTCACCACACGATCAGCGATGCCGGGCTGATCGGCGGGGGCGCTGTGCCAAGACCGGGAGAGGTGTCGGTGGGGCACAACGGCGTGCTGTTTCTGGACGAACTGCCGGAGTTCCAGCGCAACGTTCTGGAAGTGATGCGACAGCCTTTGGAAGATGGATGCGTCACCATCGCGCGTGCCGCTCTTTCCGTGAGCTTCCCCTCGCGTTTTATGCTGGCGGCGGCCATGAACCCGTGCCCTTGCGGCTTTTTCGGGGATTCCACGCGCGAGTGTCACTGTACGCCGATGCAAATTCAGCGATACGTTTCAAAGATCTCGGGGCCGCTGCTGGATCGGATCGACATCCACATCGAGGTGCCGGCGGTTCAATACAAGGAATTGCGCGGCAATGGCGAGATTGAGAGTTCGGCGAGCGTTCGCGAGCGGGTGCTGCGCGCGCGGTCAATACAAGTGGACCGATACCGCGGTGAACACAAGATTTATGCCAACGCACAGATGCCTCCGAAGCTCATTCGCAAGCACTGCGCGATTTCCGCGGAAGGCGAAAAGCTGCTGGAAACCGCCATTCAGCGGCTGGGTTTGTCCGCGCGGGCGCACGACCGCATTCTGAAAGTATCGCGGACAATTGCGGACCTGGAGGGCGCCCCGTCCATCGAACCCAACCACTTGAGCGAGGCCATTCAATACCGAACGCTGGACCGCACGTACTGGGCGTGAATGGAATGCAGGGCTTGTGCCTGCGTCTACCGGAATTCAGCCGAGCGTTTTGGCGTAAAAGCTTGAAACGTCGTCATCTTCCACGGTGAAGGTGATCTCGATCGGCTTGCAGCAGACTTCGCAGTCCTCGATGTAACTTTGGCGCCCCACCGACAAATCCAGCACCATCGAGATCTCTTCGCCGCAATAGGGACAAGTAAAAGAGTGTTCCATTAAGCGCCCGGGCGGTGCTGAGTGGGTCCCTGGTTGAAGTCTTCCGCGCTCTTAATCATCATGAGCATCGCCTGGTACCAGGGCCTGAAGAATTCCGCTGCCGATTCGGGATTCGAGTCCCCTTGATTCTTGAAAAGAGCTTGCATCCGTGTATCCGCATTGAAGATTGTCTGGACCAAAAGTGCCGCAGCGTGTTCCATAGGGGTTTCCTCTCGATGAACAGCGGAATGCTATCAATTTGAAGTGACTGGCAGGCTCTCGCGCCCAAAACCCGCTGAGCGCACGGGATCACTTCAGCGATTGGGTGCCGCTTCGTAGTCCTGAGAGCCGTGCTAGCTCAGGGCGCTTTTGAGGCGTTTTGCGGTTTTCTGCAATTGCTTCTGAAGAGCCGCAACCTGCTTTGAAATTGCTGCAAGCTCCTTCTTTGCGACGACTCCCGCTTTGGCAACTTTGTGGGCTGTGCGGTCCGCTTTTCCCATCGCCGCTCCGATTGTTTCGGCAGCCTGCGTGAGCTTGCTGGTCTTAGCCATACTGTTCCTCCTGGAGTGAAGGGCTGAAAACGAGATTGTTGGAATGCGTCTACGACTCGCCACCATATTCGGCTGCATCGTCGGGAATTTCCGGACTGGACTCTGGATGCGTGCTAGCAATAGCGCCAACGCCCTGATGGATTTGTGCCGATCGACGGCGGCTGGATGCCTTTGAACGCGACGGCTTCTTTTTCTGGAACGCTTTCTTCCTGGGGCCGGCCTTCTTACCGATAGAGGCCTTCTTTTTGCCAATCCTGCCAGAGGGCTTGCCGGCGGATTTCTTCTTGGCCATGCGGGGAGTCTACCATCGGGGGTACTGCCGGGCAATCGTCAACCAGCGTTCTACCGGCGGCGCGGGGCGCATTATCCGCCGGTAATGGCTAAGAATGCTTACGTAACCAAATGGCAACCGGCAGTCTCCGGCAATGGATCGGGAACCGGTTCTCTCGTGCATACTATTCCCATGAGCAACGCTTATCAGGTTGTGTTTGAATGCCGGAAATGTCACCAGAGAATCGGCGTGCCTCGCAAGTCGTCTAAGGCTTCGCTGTCAGAGGATGAGGCCAGAAAAATGTTTGCGGGTGAGGAAATCCAATGTCCGGAGTGCCGGTGGCGCGGGAAGGCGTCCCGAATCAAGCTTCTGCGGATCGTGCCTTTCAACTGGATCTGCTCGCCGGCAGCTTGAATTTCCAGAAACACTCCGGCTTTTTCAGCCGCAAAGGCTATTTCTTGTCGGCCGGCCGCAAGGCGGTCCAAGGGACGTTCGGGATCACGGGCCCGCTGCCATCCAGCAGCCGGATATTGGCCGACTGCATCAGCGCGTTGACGCCGACCACTTCAAAGGCCCCTTCGTGCTGCGTCGAGCGCACGTGGTCACCTCTTTTCGGAACTATCACCTTGGATTCGGTCGCCACTTTCGCCTCCAGTCGGTCGTCGTTTGTCTTCCGCAGTTCTCCTGGCCTAGTAAGTATTCGGCTCGCCCTCGCTTCGTAACACTCGCAGCAGATGAATCGCGTCGTTCAAAGCGATGCGTTCCAAAAATCCCGGGGGACATTCGGCTTTTGTTTTCAAACGAGAGAAAATAGCCAGCTTCGCGGCCTTGAGGCGCGCGGCGAGCGTGGCCGGGTCGGTTTCGCGCATCGCGGCTTCAAACGCGCGCTGCCAGTCGGGAAACTGCAATGTCAGAGGTTCCGAAGGGAGAGCTTCCACGAGCCCGCCTCCTCGACTGCGATCCATCGGGGATTCGAGCGGAGTCTGTTCCCAATACTCCCGCGTGTCAAATTATATTTTTTCAATCCCGGGCCCAGTCCGATGACGTTGTTCAGATGGCGGTGTTCAGATGCCGCTGGCCCGAATCCAGAAGCTCTCGGTCCATTTATCCCCCGGCGCCAGGATCTGCAATCCGGGATATTTTCCTTCGTGGTAAAGATTCACGGCGTTGGTGATGCCGGTCATCGGCTCGAAGCAGACGGTCTGCCGGTCAGGCGGGGTGTAAATGATGGTGGCCGGGTACTTGGAGCCAAACAGTTCCTCGACCTTTTTCCCGCCTGACTCAATGGAAAAATGCGCAAGGCCGTCCGCGTCGCGCTGGAAATCGGTAAAGCCCGTGTCCAGATGCTGGCCCTTCACAGGAAATGGGTTCGGAATGTCCAGGGGGATGAGTTCGCCCGTGGCAACGAGGCGATCGTCCGCGATCGCTCTCTTGCGGGCGGCTATCGTGGCGGTCCACTCATCTCTGTCGACGCTCTCGATGCGGAAACACGGATGAAACCCGAGCACGATCGGCATAGGATCGGCGCTGAGATTGGTCACGACGAGCTTTGTTTCTAACTCGCCTTTTGAGAGCTGGTACGTCATCTCGTATTCCTGCGCGAACGGCCATTGCGCCATCAGGTCGGGGTGCTTCCAGAACTGGAGCCGGCTGGTGATGTGGGCCGACTGTTTGTCTGCCTTTACCTCGGTCACCTCCCAAAACGGAGACGTGGTTACGAGACCGTGAATGGGGACGGGCCCGCGAACATTACCAAGCGTCATATTGAAGGTATATTTCTTGCCGTTGGCCCAGAAATCCTCCTCGCCTAACCGATTGGCCCAAGGCGCCAGAAAGGGGATGCCTCCTGTTTGCAGCCTCTTCTGAAAGTCCACTACATCGTCCGGGGCGCTTGCCAATACGTTCTTTCCGTGGACTTTCATTTCGTAGAGCCTGTTTCCGACGGAAGGTGCAATCGCGACTTCGATTCCCGCGGCCGCGTCGGTGAGGCGCACGATATCGACCCCGTGCTCGGAAGTTTTTTCGGCGGTGTAGTTCGGCGCGGTCGACGCGACGGAAAGGGTGATGCAGACGGCCAACAGCAAAATGGAAAGTTTCATTTTTCGAGACCCTCGTAGTGAAGAATCAATTCTGTCAGCCTAAGCCCCGCTGATCGAACAAAGCGAGGCGCAGACTCATAAACCGAGCCGTAGTTCCGCTCCCGTGACGGGAACGCTGAATTTCGCGTACACCACCGAGGCGGGATCGAAGTACCACCCCAACTCTACCTTTTCTAATTCCTGCGGCGATGCGACGTGCGGCACATCTTTGCCGTTCAGGCTTAAATGTTTCGGACGGCTCGTCTTGTTGAACTTCGCGATGTAGGTCTTGCCCGAAGCGCCGACCTTAAGGGATATCTGACTCCCGTTCCTGCTTGCCTGGCACTTTACAATTTCCTGGGTGTGCGCTTTCTCGTCATCGTCGTAGACCGTGAACTCGGCATCCGAGGAGAGCCAGATATCGAGCGTGACAGGGCTAAAGGGCTTCTCGCCGATGTAGGACATGTCCGGCCCCATGGGGATTATCGAATTGTCTCTCACATAAAGAGGCAGTACGTCCAGGCTCGGCTCAACGTGCAAATAATCCGGACCCTTAAATTCCTTGCCCGTTTCGTAGTCGTGCCATGTCCCGGCGGGCAGGTAGACGGTCCGCTTGTTCACGGGGGTAGAGACGGGCGCGACTAGAAAAGCGTTCCCAAACATGTATTGGTCTTGAATATTGTGCGTGCTGGGATCGTCCTGAAATTCGAGCACCATGGCCCTCATCATCGGCAGGCCTGTTTTCGTGGCGTTGTAGGCATGCGAATAGATATAGGGCAGCAGGCGGTATCTCAGCGTTGCATACTTTCGATAGTTTTCAACCGCGCGATCCCCGAACGCCCAGGGCGCCCGTAACGGTGAGCCATTGAAGCGGATGTGAGACTGGAACATCGCCATCTGCAGCCAGCGGATATACAGCTCCGGCGTGAGATGGCCGTTGA
>CAZRKW010000036.1:0-23445 GCA_964600355.1 uncultured Acidobacteriaceae bacterium | reverse complement strand
GAACCTGCGTGATGATATCGGCCTGGGCGAAGACGGCGGCGCGGTCGGGAAGAATCTTGGCGCCTTTTTCGGTGTAAGCGGAGTCGGGAAAGCCGGCTTGCACGCCTGCCCCCCGTTCGATCGCAACTTCGATGCCTGCTTTGGCGAGGTTGGGAATCACCAGCGGCACAAGTGCGACGCGCCGCTCTCCGGGGAAACTCTCTTTTGGAACGCCGACGATCACGAGGTCCTCTCCCGTGTTGCCTACTGTTGCTTTCGTCGTCGCGGTGCGCATGGCTCAAGACCATGGCGTGGCCTGCACGGCTCGCGCGTCGAAGTGCTCAGGGCCCGATGAAACCGGATTCGTTCACGTAGCTGTTCGGCTGCTGGCAGCGGCGCAGGGTGGGTGTCTCGTCCGAAGCGCTAAAAGGCCGACCTATAATTGCGGCGCACGAAAATGAGCCCAAGCCCGGAACCTCCGTCCAAGGCCCCTCATTCTATATAGAACTCTGTGCATGTCCACTGATTGTTTGGAGGAGCACCGGTGGCTGAGCCGGCTTTGGCGGTGTAACGGTTTGCATCCAACCGCGGGTTCGCCCTGCGAAAAGGCTGCGAACAGGGTAAAATGAACGCTTCCGGAGGAAACCATGTTGCGGGTTGGGATGATCGGGTGGCGGGGTATGGTCGGCAGCGTCCTGATGCAGAGGATGCGGGAGGAAAGCGATTTTCAGGGCATCGATGCCACTTTCTTTAGCACGTCGAGCGTTGGCGGCACCGCGCCCCAAGAGGCGAGCAATGGCGGCGGCCTGAAAGACGCGATGGACCTGCGCGAACTCGCTAAGTGCGACGTGCTGATCAGTTGCCAGGGCGGGGAATACACCACCGAGGTCTACGCCCCGCTGCGCAAGAGCGGATGGAACGGCTACTGGGTCGATGCGGCGTCCACTCTGCGCATGAGCGACGATGCCGCGATCATCCTCGATCCGGTGAACGCGCGCGTGATTCACGAAGCGCTGGCGCGCGGCCTGCGCACGTTTGCAGGCGGGAACTGTACCGTGAGTCTGATGCTGATGGCGGTGAGCGGTCTATTCAAGGCGGGGCTGGTCGAATGGATCACTACCATGACGTATCAGGCAGCTTCCGGAGCGGGCGCGGCAAAAATGCTCGAGTTGGTGAAACAGATGGAATGCCTCACCGATCCCACGCGGGCCACGCCTTCCGAGAATGCGCTCGAAGTCGATCGCATGGTGATTCAGGCGCAGCGCGATCCAAAATTGCCGGTGCAGGAAATTGGCGCGCCGCTCGCCGGCAGCCTGATCCCCTGGATCGACAAAGAAATGCCTGGCGGCCAAACCCGCGAGGAATGGAAGGGCATGGCCGAAACAAACAAAATTCTGGGGCTCTCGCCGGCGGTGCCTGTCGATGGCATCTGCGTGCGTGTCGGAACGATGCGCTGTCACAGCCAAGGCCTCTGCATCAAAATGAAGAAAGACGTGCCGCTCGCGGAGATCGAACAGATCTTGGCGGGCAGCAATCAATGGGTCCGCGTAATTCCGAACCACAAAGAGTCGTCGGCGCGTTGTCTCACCCCGACGGCGGTGTCAGGGACGCTTAATGTCCCGATTGGGCGCATCCACAAGCTGAACCTTGGGCCGGAGTTCGTTGGCGCATTCACCGTGGGCGATCAGCTGTTGTGGGGCGCGGCGGAGCCGCTGCGGAGGATGTTGAATATTCTCAGGGAGCAGTAGAGGTGGACAAAGAGGAAGTTGACGAAGTAAATGAGGTCAAGGAAGGACGTAGAGGAGATCAGCCGACGCGACGGACACTAATCGCTCACCCGAACCTATACTTCCTTTAATTCCTCTACTTCCTCTGCATCTTTCCCTCTCACGTTGTGTAGTCCTGATTTTTCAACGCGGCTTCTGTTTGGTTTATGCGGATTTCGGCTAGCTCCGCGATGAGGTTTCCCGCCCATCGATACACGTTGTGTTCCTTCACAAAGCGGCGCATGCGCTTCATGCGGTCGTGTTTTTCTTCCGGATCCATCTCCAGGGCTAGCCGGATGGAGTCGGCCAGCTGCTCGGTGTCGTAGGGATTCACAAAAATCGCATCGCGGAGTTCGCGGGCGGCGCCGGTGAACTGGCTCAGGATGAGCGCTCCACCTTCGTCCTCGCGGGCGGCCACAAATTCCTTGGCCACCAGATTCATCCCGTCATGAAGCGACGTGACCATGCAGAAGTCGGCAGCGCGGTAGTAAGGCTGGATTTCGCTGTGGTTGTGGTGACGCGCCAGCATGACGATGGGCTTCCAATCGCTTGTCTGGAAGCGCGCGTTGATGCGGTTGGCGGCGGCTTCCACTTCGCGCACCAGATTGTCATAGCGAGGAATATTGGTTCGGCTGGGCGCGCCGACCTGAACGAACGTGAATTGCTTGCGATACGCCGGATATTTCTCCAGAAAGCGCTCGACTCCTCGAAAGCGCTCGACAATACCCTTCGTATAATCGATGCGGTCCACGCCGATTCCGAGAAAGCTGGCTTTCACTCCCAGATTCTTCAGAAGCGAGGCGCGCAATTCGTAGGGAGAAATGGCGTCTCCGATTTCGCTTTGGGATTCTCGGAAATCCACGCTGATGGGGAAGGGCCGCACCAGCGTTGTCTGGTTTTTGCGCTTCACCGCAAAGCGTTCCCATTCGATCCGCGATTCGAGCGCGGCGTCCACGGTCTCAAGGAAATTGTTGCAGTGCGCCTGGATGTGAAAACCGACGATATCGGCGCCCAGAAGGCCGTCAAGAAGCTCGCGCTGCCAGGGGCAGATGCGGAACGCCTCCGGGTTGGGCCAGGGGATGTGCCAGAAGATCGCAATGCGCACGTCGGGGCGCGCTTCCTTGATCATGCGCGGAAGCAGCGCGAAGTGATAATCCTGCACCAGCAGCAGCGCGTGTTGGATCCCCGCCATTTCAGCGAGGACTACGTCGGCAAACTTGCGGTTTGCGTCCTGGTAGCTCTGCCAGTCGGAAGACCGGAAAATCGGCCGCGTGTGCGCGATGTGACAAAGCGGCCAAAGCCCCTCGTTGGAGAATCCGTAGTAGTAGCCCTCTTCTTCTTCCTTGGTGAGCCACACGCGCCGCAGCGTGTATTCGGGATTGTCGGGCGGAACGCGAAGGTGATCGCGCTCGTCCACCGTTTCTCTGTCGGCGTCGCCCGACCCTGAAGCGATCCAGGTGCCGTCGCATGCGCGAAGGATGGGCTCGAGCGCGGTCACCAGTCCGCTCGCCGGCACCAGCGCCTCGATGTTCTTTCCGCGATGCACGTGCATATAGGGTTCGCGGTTGGAAACAACGAACAGCGAACCGAACGGACGGCTCTGGATGCTCACGCGCAGGCGCTCGGCAGTCCACATCGATTCGCCGGTCTCGCGAAGCCGGGCCTCCTCTTCCGCGGAGGCTCGCGCTTCCGACAAGCTTTTCGCGAGATTCACCACCTCCTGCGAAAAGGGCGCGAGAAAATCTTCGTTGGGCAACTTCGGGCGCGGGCCCACGCGGCCCACGCGCACATCCTTCATCCATTGCGCGGTGCGCGAAATGGGCAGGATGATCGTCCAACGGATGATCAGCACGGTGATAAAGACGATCAGCAGCACCTGCGCCACCACGCGCCACACTGTGTCGCGCCAGATGCGGTCGCTCTGCGCCTCGATGTAGCTGGCGTCGTGGAAGATCGCGAGCACGCCGGCGAACTCGCCGTCCTTGTGCAGGGGAATGTAATACGTGTGCATGGGCTTGCCACCCAGAGTCACGAACTCTCCCACGCCTTCCGGATCCGATTTCAGCCGATCCAGCGGGATCGGCGGCGGAGTAAGACGGGTGACCAGCGTGGAGCTCTCTGCGAGGACTTTCCCTTGCGCGTCGTAGATCACTACGCCGGCAAGCTGTTCCCGATTGCCGTAGCGTTCGACGGTTCGCCGAAGCTGCGGCACGGAACTTTTCTGAAGCGCGGGTTCAACGATTTCCTGCAGGCTTTCGGCGAGAATTTCAGCGCGGCGTTGCAGGTCGGCGCGCAGCCCGCGCTTTTCCGAACGCACCTGGTTTCGGGAGATGAAAAATGTGACCAGGGTGATCCCGACAACCAGGAACAGGATCAGCCGCAGGCTTAGTCTCACGATAGCGCTCCGGGCCCTAGACGCCGAGACGGCAATTGCAGCGGGAAGTGGCCCCGGCCCCCTGGGCCCAATTGCGTGTAGATTGGAGTAATAGCATCATGCAGAGGCGTCCGCAATGCTTTGAATGCGGATGAGGTTCTTCACGGTGTCCAGCGTGCCGATAACGGTTACCTGCTTGTCTTCAAACCTGCTCGCGGCAGTTTGGTCGTCGAGCTGGTAGAGCGTGTGCGTTTTGGCATCGTTCAGCACGAATTGATCACCGTTTCGCATGACGGTTCCGGTGAATTTGCGGATGTGCGCGGGCGGTTCCTTCTGTCCGTCGCCCAAAGCCAAAGACGACTCCGTCGGGCGAGCAGGTACTGCGCCTATCCCGAGAAGTACCGCCGCAATCGTGAGTGCCTGCAACACTCGCACCCATTGAGCTTATCGGGTAACCTCCCTTGCCGGAATCGGGTGAAACGGGTAGATGGGCTTTCTCCGAAAACAGCTCCTTGACGCGAGAATAACCCGTCGAGTAGGCTTTGGGCATGGGATCAGTGACCATGGATCAGCGAGTCTACGAGGCTTGTCGTTGCGCAAGCTCCGTGTGGCTCGGGCCCTCGATCCGGTGATCTGATAAGAGCCAACTGGATTTAGAGCCCGCTGCCGGCAGAAGTCTGGCGAGCGGGTTTTTTTATTTTCAGGAATCATTAGTTCGACTTATGGGACGACCAGAAGGACGATCGGAAAAATGACAGCCAGTGGAACAGTTTATCTAGTGGGGGCCGGTCCGGGCGACCCCGAGTTGCTTACCGTGAAGGCGCATCGCCTCATTCGAAAAGCGGGAGTCGTGCTGCATGACGATCTGGTTCCCGCGGCGATTGTTGCACTATCCGGGAGCGACGCGGAAGTCGTCAACGTAGGGAAGCGCTGCGGCGCCAAGCGCATCACGCAGGATGAGATCAACACCCTCATGATCGGCGCGGCACGGCGCGGGTTTAGTGTGGTTCGGTTGAAGAGCGGCGATCCTGGAATTTTCGGGCGTCTGGCAGAAGAGATGGAAGCGCTTGATACGGCCGGGATTCCGTACGAGGTTGTGCCGGGAATTACAGCCGGAATTGCCGCGGCAGCTTCTCTCAGCGTCTCGTTGACGGACCGCCGGAAGTCGGCGCGAGTGGTGATCGTGACGGGGCACAAAGCGTATGCCGGGCAGAAGCAGGAGAAAATTGACTGGAAAAGCCTGGCTCGCGAAGACGCCACCCTGATCGTTTATATGCCGGGGCACGAATTTAGTAATCTGCGCGAGGAGTTGCTCGAAGCGGGCCTATCCGGGGACGTCCCGGCGGTGATCGTTTCGCGCGCCACCACACCTGACCAGCGCCATCAATTCACGACCGTGGGGAACCTGGATTCACTTCCTCAGCTCGAATCCCCTTCGATTCTTCTGATGGGCTGGGCGCTGGAAGGCGCTGGAAAGAAATCGCGCGCGGAAGCTGTGTTGCACGCCATCGACTGCGCCGAACTGATGCTCGCCTCCGAATAGAGACTTCATGCTAGATTCATCTCTCGATTTGCCCGCGGAATCGGGAGACTGCCTGCGCGATGCTTGACCGCAAAAAGTCGCTTGTGAGCTGGATCGATATTGTCTGGCTCCTCTTCATTCTGGGTCTTGCGCTTCTTCCTCCCATTGCGGAGGTCCACAAGCAGCTGACGCTCGCGGCCATCGCGGTATTTCAGTTTTTCGAACGCCCCATCATCGCGTGGCAGCCAAAGCGCGGCCCTTATTACAGCGTATTTATTAAAATCGCGCTCGCCACCCTGCTGCTCGACCATACCGGCGAAATTGGAATCAACAGCAGTTACTACCCGATTTACTATCTCCCGATCGTAACGGCGGCGATTTATTTCGGGCCGATTGCCACGCTGCTGTGGACGGGACTCGCCTCGCTTGCTTACGCCTCGTTTTTGATTCCCGCCCTGCAGGAATTCGAACTCACGGCGGCCGGAGCCACCATCCTCGCAATCCGCGTGCTCTTCTTTTTTCTCTTCGCGATTCTGGTGAATCAGTTTGCGATGGAGAACAAGAGGCAGGTGGCGCGATACCAGGCGCTTTCGGAAACGCTGGAAGAAACCAACCGCCAGTTGCGCCGCGCCGAAGAGGAGGCCCGGCGTTCGGAGCGGCTGGCTGCGCTCGGGCAGCTCTCCGCGGGGTTGGCCCACGAGATACGGAACCCGCTCGGCGTGATCAAAGGCGCCGCGGAGATGCTTTCGCAGAAAGTCGCCGATACTCTTCCGCTGGCAAGCGAACTCGCGGGATACATTTCCTCCGAGGTGAACCGGCTAAACGCCCTCGTGTCGCGCTTTCTCGATTTCGCGCGGCCCATGAGCCTGGAGGCGCGTCCGCTGCGGATTTCGGAGGTCGTGGACCGCTCGCTTGAATCGGTGCATCACCAGTTACCGGATCTGAAAGTGAAAGTGGAGCGGCATTATGCCGCGGCGCAGACCGAGATTCTTGCCGACGAGCAGCTGTGCGAGCGCGTGTTCGTCAATTTGATTGTGAACGCTTGTCAGGCGATGGCTGTGCTCCCGGAAGGAGAACGGATCCTGCGCGCTTCGGTGTCGCCCGAAATCTCCAACGGGGAGGCCGGCGAGGCGATCACTATTGAAGACAGCGGGCCAGGGGTGCCGGCGGAAATCCGCGAGCAGATTTTCAATCCGTTCTTCACGTCGAAAAAAGATGGGGTAGGCTTGGGACTTTCCATCGTTGCTAAAATCGTGGACGCTCATCGCGGCTGGATCAAATTGGAAGGCGAGCCGGGCCGCGGCGCCCGCTTCCACGTGTTCTTGCCCGCCCGACCGTAGCCTAGCGCGGGGCGCTTGGGGATGCCGCTCGTTGGCGCAGGTATTCGTTCACGAGCAGGATTGCGGCAACCGCCTGCATCTCGTGAATTTCACCGGAAAGAATTTTTTGGATGGCGGTGTCGAGCGGGACGCTCTCGCTGCTTTCGATTTCTGCGTCGATCACGGCATCAGGATCTTTCTCGATGCCTTCGCATAGGACGATGTGCGCCATCGTCTTGAGGAACGCGGGGATCGGGTGCAACGCACCGACGTAGGAAACGCGCTTTGCGACATAGCCGGTTTCTTCCCGCAGTTCGCGCTGCGCCGCGGCGGCGGGTGTTTCTCCTTCATCGACGAATCCACCCGGCAACGCCCAGTAGCTGCGATCCCTTCCGTGGCGATACTGCCGCACGAGCAGAATGTTGCGCGCTTCATCGATGGCCGCGATCAAGGCGAATTCAGCCTTTTCGAGCACGATGAAATCTTCATGGCCATTGCCCGCGTCGTAGGTTTTCCGGATGACTTTGCTCCAGGAGTCCGTATACACGGTGTCGGTTCCGATCAGTTTCCACTGTTGCATCGTCGATTTCGCCTCGCGAGTAGGTCTCCAGCTGAAGGATGGTTCCCTCGGCATCCAAGCGTATATCGGCACACCTGCGCGGCAAAGCCCGCGTTGAAGGGGATGTGCGCGCTTGCGCTCGTGTGCGTGTGTAATAAGATGAATGACCGGCGCGAGCTTAGGCGGCTGGCGGGGTGAACCTCAGAAATGACCCAGGAAAAAAAATCGATACTCGTCGTCGAGGACGAAGCGAAGCTGCGTCGCCTCGTGGAGCTGCAGCTTGCCGACGAAGGCTTTCAGGTGCAAAGCGCGCCGGACGCCGAGTCCGCTCTCCAGATTCTCAACAAAGAAAGCTTTGACCTTCTTCTCACTGACTTCCGATTGCCCGGAATGAACGGGCTGGACTTCCTCCAGGCTGCCAAGAGAATTGACGCGCAGATGCCGGTCGTGATCATGACGGCGTACGGTTCGGTCGAATCCGCCGTGGACGCGATGAAGGCCGGCGCGAGCGACTACGTGCTGAAGCCGTTCTCTCTTGCGGAACTTGTGTTGGTGATTCGCAAGGAGCTGGACACCAACCGTCTGCGCGAGGAAAACCGCAGCTTGCGCGAGGCCCTCGGCCGCCGCTACGAATACGCCAATATCGTCGCGAATAGCGAGAAAATGCAGGCGGTGCTGGCGCTGGTGGAGCGCGTCGCGCCTTCGAATGTCACCGTTTTGATCGGCGGGGAAAGCGGTGTGGGAAAGGACCTGATCGCGCGGGCCATCCACGAGCATTCGCAGCGCGCCTCCGGCCCATTTATCAAGATCAACAGCACCGCGATTCCCGAGACGCTGCTTGAAAGCGAACTTTTTGGCTACGAGAAGGGCGCTTTTTCGGGCGCCACCACGAGCAAGCCGGGAAAGTTCGAACTGGCGGACCGCGGCACCCTTTTCCTCGACGAGATCGGCGACGTCCCCGCGTCGATCCAGGTGAAGTTGCTGCGCGTTCTGCAGGAGCGCGAATTCGAGCGCCTCGGCGGCACGAAAACGCACAAAGTGGATGTCCGGTTGATTGCGGCGACCAATCGCGATCTGCGTGCCGCGCTGGAAGAGGGAACTTTCCGCGAGGACCTCTATTACCGGTTGAACGTGGTGGCCATCGATATCCCTCCCTTGCGCGATCACAAGGAAGATATTCCGGCGCTCGTGAAATTCTTTCTGGACAAGTTTGCCAAAGATTCCGGCGCTCCTCCCAAAAGCCTTACTCCGGACGCGATGAAGCTGCTGATGGATTTTCGCTGGCCCGGCAATGTGCGGGAACTCGAGAACGTAATTCAGCGGGCGATCACGCTGTCGGAGAAAACAACGCTCGATGTGTCCGACATCCATCTCGACAGCCGAACTCCTCGCGCTAATTCTTCCACAAACTCGTTTGTGTTGCCCGAGGGGATGACGCTCGATCAGTGGGAGCAGGAAACCATCCGCGAAGCCCTCAAGCGCGCGAACGGAAACAAGAGCCAGGCGGCCCGGATGCTCGGACTTTCGCGGAATGCGCTGCGGTATCGGCTCTCGCAAATGGGCGTTGCCGACCCTGCTGAAAGCGAGTAAGCCCCTCGAAACACGGTGGTTGAAAACCACCAGCGACGCACGAAAACAACCGGATTCCGCCGCTTATCACGCTCGTACCTCAGGATCACCCGCCTCTTCGCAGCGTATAACGGCCAGAAAATAAGACGCTTACATTTATCTTGGATGGCGCCCTTCTTTGGCCCAAGCCCTGCAATATATGCCAGCGCATTCGATTCGGGGTGGGCCATGAAAAAGATACTGGCAAGCTTTACGGCGCTGGCGATGTTCGGCCTCGGTGGCGCGATGATCTCCCGCGCACAAAACATTCAATACTCCGATCAGCCATATCCCGACCAGCAAGCTCAGCAGGCCCCACAAGCGCCCCCGCCGCCTGGGGATCAAGAACAAGGGCCGCCGCCACCGCCAGATGGGCAGCAGGCACCCACGCAGGCGCAACCGGGACAGCCGCAGCCGGACGTCGCGAGAATCAGCTTCGTTCACGGCGACGTTTCCCAGCAGCGAGGTGATAACGGGCAATGGGTTGCCGCCACTTTGAATACCCCGGTAGAGCCGGGCGACCGCATTTCCACGGGGCAGGACGCTCGCGCCGAGCTTCAACTCGACTACGCCAACGTCCTCCGCATGTCCAACAACGTCACTGCCAACGTGACGACCCTCACCCGCAACAAAATTCAAATCCAGGTTGGGCAGGGGCTGACGACTTATTCCGTGCTGCGAGGCAGCGAAGCGGATTCTGAAATCGATACTCCCAACGCATCCGTGCACCCTCTGGGCGAGGGCAACTTCCGCATCCTCGTGAATTCGAATGCGGAGACGCAGGTGATTGTTCGCAGCGGCTCCGCCGAAGTTTCCACACCGCAGGGCACGACGCGTGTGGACAAAGGGCAGATGATCACCGTCGCCGGCACGGAGAACGCGCAGTACAAGACCGATCCCGCTCCGGCCAAAGATGAGTGGGATTCCTGGAACAATGACCGCGACAAGCGCGTTGAGAGCGCGCAGAGCTGGCAGCATACCGACCGCTACTACACGGGCACCGAGGATCTCGATTCCCACGGCACTTGGAGCGAGATACCCGATTACGGCCCGGTGTGGGCTCCGAGCGGCGTGGATCCCGGGTGGGCGCCCTATCGCGCGGGTCGCTGGGTTTATGAGCCCTACTATGGCTGGACGTGGGTTTCCTACGAGCCCTGGGGCTGGGCGCCTTACCACTATGGCCGCTGGATGGTTTATGGCGGCAACTGGGTCTGGTGGCCGGGGCCCGTGGCTGCGTATCCGGGTTACTACCCCATTTGGTCCCCGGCGTATGTTTCGTTCTTTGGTTTTGGGGGCGGAGGTTGGGGTGTGGGCTTCGGGTTCGGATTCGGAGGCTGGGGCCGGGTTGGCTGGCTGCCGGTCGGGCCGGGTGACTGGTATCACCCCTGGTACGGCGGCTGGGGCGCGCGTTACAACGCCATTGGCGTAGGCGAGTTTGGCCGCTTTCACGAAGGATTCTCGCCTTTGGGCAACGGGCGCTTCTCGAACTTCGATCGGGCCTATAGCGATGGTCGCGTGCGGGGAGGGTTTTCCTCGATCGCGGGAAGCGAGTTCGGGCGGGGCGCGGTCTCCATGCATCAGGAGAGCATCAGCTCGGAATCGTTCCGGCAGGCCAGCGCGATGACGGGGAGGATGCCGGTCAATCCTTCGCGTGAGAGCTTCAGTCCCTCGAACCGTGAGCCTAATTCGGCCACCATCCGGAATGCGTCAGCTGCGGGTTCGCAGCGGTTCTTCTCCGCTTCGCGCGGAGCTTCTTTCGGCGGCGCGAACGCGGGCTTCCGTGGAGGTAATACTGCCGCGTTGCAATCGGGAGCGCGGAGTTCTGCTGCTCCGTCGCAAGGTTTTTCCAACGGCCGCGGCGCGCAAGGTTCTCAGGGAACGCAGGGCGGGTGGAACCGCTTCACCCCTTCGTCGCCCGCCGGGTCTCAACCACAATCCTCTGTGCGCGGGTACAGTTCACCAAACGCACAGCGCCAGTTTGATTCACCCAACTCCGCAACTCGTGGCGGTTACGGGGGCTCCTCGCCTTCATACAATAGATCCCCTCTTAATATGAGGCAGCCCATCGTAACCCCACGAGGCGGCTATAACGAATCCAGAGCTTACGGGGGTAATAACGGCAGCTACTCCGCTCCTCGGGGCGGTTACAGCGGCGGTTCCAGCTCGCCACGCGGCAGCTACAGTGCCCCTCGCGGCTACAGCGCGCCCAGCGGGAACGCTGGTGGTTATCGCGGCGGCGGGGGTGGAGGACCGCGCGGTGGTGGCGGCGGTGGATCACGCGGTGGCGGCGGAGGCCATTCCGGCGGTCGCCGCTAATTCCGGTTGTCTTGCTTTCCTCTCAAACGGCCCTGAATTTCGGGGCCGTTTCCTTTTGGTGCGAGTTCCTTTTTATTGCTTCGACTCTAGTCGAAGGATTGCGACGGCGGCTCGAGCAGCTCCGGCCGGAACTTTTCAAATAACGCGACGGTGAGCAGCACGAGAACCAGCAACACAGGAAGCAGCGCGAAGCCGAGTTGAGGAACGCTCGCCAGGATTTTGCCCGCGAGGTAGCGCCTTAGCGTCACGACGGAAGCCCCTACGTAATAAATTGCGACCATCCCGCTTCCGATCACCGGGAGCCAGTTCGTTCGCTCCTGCCATCGCGTCCACCGAAGAATTGCGCCGATCCCGAGGGTGATCGCGCCCGCGAGTAAATACATATACCAATACGAGACAGGCGCACTGGCGTGCCGCCTGGTGATCATGTGGTGCGCCCAGTAAATTCCATAAGCGGAGACGGCCAGGTACAAAAAGCCAGCAGGAATTTTCACGGGCGGCTCCTCCGGCAATCGCAGGCTGATCTTGGTCGCCGTATGATCACCTTAGACGTGATCTGCGACCGAACCCGTTGCAGCCGGCGAACGGGACTTGACCACTGGCCTAAGGTTGTTGTGCCGGAGTTTGTGGCACAGGCGGTGCTAGCGCCGGCGCGGCAGGGCCACTTGAAGAGGGCGCCGTATTCGCAGGAGCAATGGGTGGCTGCTCGAGAGCGAGATAGGCCCGCCCGAATGCGGATTGCTGGCTTCCCGCTCCGATCGCCACGGCTTGTACGGAGTAGCGGCCCGTCGGGAGCTTGGCGAGCGGCAGGCTGATGCGGAAAGTCGCGGTGTGGGTCTTTTCGTCGATCGTCACCGGGGCGAGGAGCGGCGTGGTGTTCACCTGCACGCCTTCGCGGAAGAAGATCAGCCCTGCGCGCAGGCCGCTCGCGTCGAAATCGCCAGACTTTTCGGGATAATACGCCTGGAAGAAGACATAGAGCGTTTGCTGCTGCGTAAAAAATCGCGTGACGCTCGGGACGATTCGCTGCCCCTCCATTTCGAGCGGAGAAGCCGCGAGTTTGGCGTGAAGGCCCTGGGTCCTGGTGGCCACTTCGGACGATTTTTCCACCGGCACGAGCTGGCTCGAGAGCAGCACGGAACTGAGCGAGAGCCGTTGTGCCGGCCGCTGCGGCGCGATGAAGTTCTGCTCGAACGTGCCGATCTTTCCCGACTCGTTTTCGCGCGCAATGAATTTCAGGTGATACGAGCCGGGGGAAAGCACCACGCCTCCCTGGTATACCAGATTCGTCTGGTGCACCTGCGCGAAGCGTTGCTGGTCCAGGCGGACGTTGATGGTGTCCCGCAACTGCGCCACGATTTGCCCGGAAGGTATCGCCCGCACCTCCGCGGCGAAATCAAATTCCGCCTCGCGGCGATCGTGCTTTTGCGCCCAGTCGAGCGCGGTGGCGGAAAGCTTGGCGGAGATCGGCACGTAGACCTGCTCGTTGTTCAGGCGGAACATCGCCGTCTCCACGGCAATAGGTAGCTCGACCACCGGGTTATCGGAATGCATCGCCTCCGCGAGTTGTTCGTCGCGCGACGCCTGTTCCAGATGCTGGAAATCGCGCGGCGCGTAGTAGCCGTTGCGGTAGCGCACCTGCGCTCCCGGCGCATTCACCTTCACGCGGACCGCGTGCCAACTGCCGTCGCGCTTCACGTTCGCGTTGAGGTAGTAGCCCACCAGGTAGTAGCCGCCATTCTCCTGCTCGATCTTCGGAAATGCGTCGCTTAGGTCGCCGAGGTCGTAGAACGCGCGTCCTCCCGTGTCGGTCGAGAGCGTGGCGAGGGTGTCCCGCGAATCCTCGCGCTGGTCGGTCTGGTGGAAAACGGCCGCTCCCGTGAACATGGAAGTCCCCGCAGCTGCGTCGGAGGTCACATCACCGCCCGGCACCGCGGCCATCAACCCGCGCGCGTCGATGGAGTAAATCGAGACGTTGGCGCGATTGGCGGCGTCGGTCGCGGCGCGTAGTTGCGTACGATTCTCTTCGCCCGTCTGCGTAATGCCGCCTGTGAATTCGATCACGGACTTCCTGCCGGGAATCACGCCCAGGACGTTCGCGAGGCTCTCCACCGCTTCGAGCTTCTGGTCCGTGTTGAAGACATTGAATTCCGTCTCGTCCGGGGTGTAGGCGGCGCCGGTATCCTGCTGTACGTCGTACTCGCCGTTCTGCGCGGCGGCGTAGAGCGGATTGGATAGCTGGGACGACACGCCGGGAAGCAGCTGCGCGATGGCTTTGTTGAGCTTGTCATGATCGTTGGTGAAGTCGGAGAGCACGCGAAGGCTGGAGCTGAAGATTACCACCGAGACGAGATCGGCTTTGGTCATCTGCTGCTTTACGAATTTCGCGGCGGCGTCGTGCGCGCGCATGAGGTCGTCGTTACCAAGAGAGGTGAGGTCGAAGAAAAGCACCAGCATGCGGCGGTCGCGGGCCTGCTCGCCGGCGGTTTGCGCGACCGCGTCACTCGGGCTGTCGACCGCGATCACGATGGGCTTGGTGTCCGTGTCGCTCGCGGTTTCTACGGCCTCGATGTCTTCGTAAGAGAAAATGGAGACTTTTTGCCCCTGGCCGTCGTCGGTGATAGTGAACTGATCGGACCGGAGTCCTTTGACAGGCTTGCCGGAATGATCGGTCACCTCGACGTCGATGCGCACGAGGTCCGACGAGCTGCGCAGCATGGGTTGCGAGGACGGCGGAACCTGCTGCGTCGCATTCGCGGGTTGCTGCGATGCCTGTCCGGAAGTTGGCGCAGGTTGTTGACCCGCAACCTGCTGTCGCGCCTGCATTGGCGCGGAGGGCGTACAAAGTCCCGCAACCAGAAAAGCTACTCGGAGCCGTTTAATAAAACTGTGTTTCATGGAATGCCGCCTGCTCCCTCACAGATTAAACCGAATCATGATGTCCATGGTTCGCATCGAGCCTGCGCCCGTCACGCGCCCGAACGTGCTGGATCCCAGAGTAGACCCCACGCCGTTGAAACTCGGCGTATTCGTGAGGTTCTGAATTTCCCAGCTCGCGTTGAACGTATGCCGCTGTTCGCGTCCGAAGCGCACCGATTTTGCAATCGACAGGTTCCAGTTGAACTGGCACGGTCCTTCCACCGAACCGCGGTGCTCGTCGCCATATTCTCCTGCCGGCGGCGTGGCGAACGCAGTGGTGTTAAAGAAATTGAGGGTCCCGCCCCCGCAAATTCCGAGATTGGGATTCCCGACCAGATTGGCGCGTTCTGAAAAGTTCGACCCCGTTCCCGAATTATTCGCCGCGCTTCCGCCCAGATACACAGTAAGAGGCGTCCCGGTATGCCACGTCACCACATTCAAGAGCCGCAGGTTGCCCAGGGCGTGCTCTTTCCACCCGTGATTGGCCCAGCGATTCCTTTCGCCGAACGGCAATTCGTAGGTGGAGGAAAAGCGGAACTGATGGCGCATATCGAAAGACGAGAGCCCGCGCTCGGCCGCATAGTTCCCGTCCTGCTGCACCACGATGCCGCCGGTGCCTCCGATGGAGCTCGCGTTGTCGATGGATTTTGAAAATGTGTAGGCTCCCTGGAACGAAACTCCGTGCGTATAGCGATGGACGACACGAACCTGCAGCGCGTTGTAGATCGAATTCGCGCCGGACTGGTCGTAGTAAAAGCTCGTGGCATAGGGAATCTGGAGATCCGTTTGCGTGTTCAGCTGGCCTGTGCCGAGCGGGGCGCGATTGGGCGCCCGTAGCAGATCGAGACGGGTTCCCTTGGTCCCGGTATAAGTGAGATCCAGCAGCCAGTTTTGCGTGAAGGAAGTTTCGGTGCCGAGCATCCAGATTTGCGCGTAGGCGGGGCGATAATTGGGATTCGCTCCGGCCGTGTTGAGGATCTTGTTCGCCGCGGTCTGCGCCGGGAAGCCCTGTTGCAGCGTCAGCACCTGCGCGGCGGACGTATAGAGATTCTGCGACTGGTCGAAGGGCGGCTGGTACGCCAGATATTTCTGCGCGAGAGAGTTGTAGATCGACTGGTTGTAAAAAATCGAATAACCGCTGCGTACGATCGTTCGCTTTTTTAGCCCCGGGTCCCAGGCAAACCCGATGCGCGGCGCCCAATCGTTGTAGTCGCCGCGAATCAGCGCGCGGGGATATGCGCCGCTAAACGGACCCGTCTCACCCGGCGTCACCACAGCCACGGCCGTAGCGGTTGAATTCAGATCGAGATTCGCGATGTGGTTATACAGCTCGATCGGAGGCGTCTGTGCCTGGTAACGCACGCCGTACTGAAACGTGAAGCGCTTGTTGACGCGGAAATCGTCCTGCGCGTAGCCGATAAATCCCCACGCGCGGAAATATGTGTTGGGATCGCCGAATTGCACGGCGGTGTTGTAGGGAAGGCCGAGAAGAAAATCGGCGAATTCGTAATAGGGTTCGGTCACCGGCGTCAGAGGCGTTGCCGGATCTCCGTTCGCGTTGAGCTGATTGGTCATCACGCCCGTGAACCGGAACGCCCCGCGCGGGTTGGGATTCGAATCGGCGTTGAGTTCGATACGCCGCACTTCGCCGCCGAAGGTCAGCGTGTGCTTGGTCTTCACCCACGTCAGCGCATCGGACAATCGCAGCGTCTGGTTGCGCACGCGCGAAGGAACCGGGTCGTTGAACCCCGTGAAGCTGCTGAACTGAATTCCCGGCAGGCCGTAATCGATCGGATCGGTTGCGATACCCGTGATGTTACAAGATGGGCTCGGCGGTGGGCAGAGATTCCCGGCAATGTTATTCACGAAGGAATTTGCGCTGAGGGTTTGATTGCGGCTGCGGCTCCAATTCAGATGCGTATTCTCCGTTAATCTGGGAGACCAATTGTGAATCAATCCCAGGTCGACGTTCTGGCTTCGCGAGGTTTGCCGCCCGCGGATATCGGGGAACGCCGTGATCGTGTCCTGCCGCGACGAACTGAAGTTATAGCCGATGTTCAGGTTGAACTTCGCGTTGATCGTGTGCAGCACGTGAATATTGAAGCTGTCGGTGTTGTGAGGCGTCGTCGCCTGCAGCAGAAAATTCTGCGCCGTCTGTCCTGGCACATTCGGCAGCGGAAAGTATTGAAGGAGTGCCTGCGACGCCGGATTGATCGACGGAATCTGGCACCCGTTTCCCAGCGGGGTGCGCGGCCCGGCAAGATTGGAGAAGGGATTGTACAGCGTCACTCCAAGTCCGCAGAAGTTGCCGCTGCGCTCGGCCAGTGTCGGCACCGTGGAAAACGTGTTGATCCCGCTCTTCTGCGTGTCGTGTTGGAAGTTGGCGAAGAAGAAGGTCTTGTTGGTTCCGTCGTAGATATGAGGAATTTTCAGCGGGCCGCCCATATTGGCGCCGATGCGCTCATCGTAGTTCGACACTTTGGGGAACTCATTCCCTGTAATCGAATAGGGCCGAGCGTCGAAAGCTGAATTCGTGTAGCGCTCGGAGAAGCTGAAGCGAACGCGGTTCACGGCCTGGCGTCCCAGCCGCCCTCCGCCTCCACCTCGGCCACCACCACCGCCACCTGCTCCGCCTCCTCCGCCGCGAAACAGGCCGCCTTGGGCGAACCGTCCACCGCCTGGGCCTCCCCCCATGCCCCCTCCGCCACCGGGCCCTCCGAAGGCCAAGCGCCCCCCGCCCCTTCCTCCTGTGCTGCCAAACCCCTCGGGTCCGCCCGGGGCACTCGGCGCAAGCGAATCCGCGTTAAAGCCTCCGGGGCCTCCCGGTCCACCGGGGCCGCCGGCCATCATCACCGGACCCGTTGCCGCCAGTCCCTGGCCCGTGGTGCCTTGTAGCAAAAACGAATCCGACGAGGATGCCACCGCAGTTCCCGACGACAGCTCTGCTGCTGCCTGCGCGCCCGCCCCGGCTTGGCCAACGGTCTCTCCCTGCGCGCCGCCTGTTGCGTCCGCCTCACCCGTCAGGTCGGTCTGCGCGAAGCCTCCAGCCATTCCCTGACTGATGGCGTTCGCGACGCCTGCAGGTACCTGGCCGCGCCCACTGAACCCGCCGCGTGCGCCTTGGCCTCCCTGGCCATTTTGACCTTGGCCGAAGCGGCCTTGGCCGTTTCCGCCTCCCCCTTGGGGATTTCCTGCGGCTCCATACTGTCGCCGGCCCTGCCCGGGGGAGTTCCCGCCTGCGCCATTCGACGGGGCCGTCAACTCGGCCAGAGTGGCCACGCGCAGCACGACCGCCAGCGCTTTGCTGGCGGAAGCGGGTAGCTGCACCTCGCTTGAGGATTTAACGAATCCAAGCTGGTTCGCTTCGATACGATAGTGTCCGGCCGGCAGACTGGGGAATTCGAATTTCCCTGACTCGTCCGTCCAACTCACCCAGCTCTTATTTGTGTCGGTATTTGTGAGGCGAATCGTCGCCGAGGGAACGGGCGCGCCCTCAGCTGTCTTCACTGTGCCGGAGGTAGTGGAAGCGGAGGTAGCGCTTCCAGGTGAACTCTGAGGAGCTGCCGACGCCGAAGAGGACTGCCTGTGCGACGCGGCCAGGGCTTTCGCACCCAGGCCGGTGATCGACACGGCCATCAAAACAGCCGTCCAAACAACGAGGAGCCAGGCGGCGCGCATTGCCGGGTTCTGGCCGACTTTGTGGCTCTGCGCCATGAGCTAGTGAACCGCGATTCTAGTAGCCGCCCGTGCTGGCGAAAACGGGATCGTACACCTGGCGGAACGTCACCGGTTCTTTGAAGCGCTTGTTCTCGACCTTCGTGGTGACGATCAGTTGCTTGCTGTCAGGCGACAGTTCATACGTGCGCGTGGTCGCGCCGCCATTTCGCATCGACTGCGTGGAGACCAGCTTGTTGTCCTGCCACTGCGCCACGGGAGTCGGGGGACCCGGATTGGCATCGTTATTCGAGGAATTCGTTGCCGATGTTTGCGCGCTTCCTTGTTCGGAAGGGGCGAGGTAAAGCGCCAGCACGCGGCCAGACCCATCGGACACTTTGGCCGATGTTGGGGTCTGCTCGATCACCAGTTGGGCCATGCCGCGCATTCCCCCGCCTCGGCGCCCGCCACCTCCACCCTGTTGATCGCCATCGCCGCCGTTCGGTGGGCCGCCGCCATTTTCTCCGCCATTCTGTCCGCCGTTGCCGCCACCCCATCCGCCCCCGCCATTGCCTCCGCCTCCCCCCATGCCTCCGCCGCCAAATCCGCCTCGGCGCCCGCCTCCGCCCTGGTCGCCCGAGTCCTGCTGCGCCTGGCGCATTTTCTGCATGGGGTTGTCGCTCAGGTCCGCGTTCAATTTCCACGTGCCTGCGAGATTTGGTTTGCCAGCGACCTGCGCTGCGGGCCGGGCCGTTGTCGATGGCTGGTCAGATGGCGTAGCTCCTGGCAGCGGACCTGCATTCTGCGCAGCCGCCCTCGCTGCGGGCAAAAGCAGCAACGGCAGAAATGCCGCCGCGCATAGGGCTGAGCCCTTAAAAGTGAATGCCTTGGAATGATGATTATTTTTCGATTCGCTCATCGGATGTTTACCTGCCTTTTCGGAATGTACGAGGCGGTTGGATGCGGCCGTTTCGTACATCTGTTGTTCCCGTTAGGAGGCCGCGAAGTTCCGCAAGTTTTGCGTCGAGATCGCGCTGATCCTTAACGTTTTGCCGCTTCCAGATCCTGCGCGGCCGAATCGATCAGGGCGCGCTCGTTATCGAGTACCTTCGATACGCGCACAATTTCGGAATTCGCCTCGTCCCAGTGCTTCTGCTCGATTGCCTCGCGCACGCCGGGAATCGTCTTCGCGTCGTAACCCGAATACACCCCTGGTGCATAAATCATGTGTTTGTACCATGGCCGTCGAAGGAGTCCCTCTGGAGTTGTCAACCGCTGCTCGCTTGCGGCCAGTTTCTCGTTCAAATCGCTCAGAGTTCCGGCCAGCAGTTCCACGCCTTTGGTTTTGTTCAGCGCGTCCTGGTAACGGCCGGCACTCAGAGCCAGTGCGTCGGTGGCGTTATCGAGCGGCGCGAAATTCAAGTAGGGCGGCACATCCTCTCTCGGCGGAACCACTTTTGGATGCCGCGGATCGTTCACCGCGCTGAAAAGCCCTTCGTCGATTTCCTTGTTGCGCTCGAGAATCGCGTCGCGTTCATCGGTCGCGAGCTTCTTCAATTCCTTCGTATACACGCGAATCGTGTCTGCCAGGTCGGTGAATTCAAACGGCAGCAGATCGGCGTCCGCCAGCCGCATCACCACGGTGCCAATCGTCTGCGAGAGAGCGCGGCCATAGACGAAGTCCGTGTCCGCAAAATGTGTGTACCAGTAGAAATCGTCATATACCGAGTGATAGATCCCGCTATCCACCTCGCCCACGTAGCTGAGATCGAGCGTGGCGATCCCGAGATGATCGATGAACGCGGTGTAATCGGATCCTGATCCCAACGCGTCCACACGCAGGTCGGTGCGCTGCCGCAATTCCTGCCGGTCTTCGGCGGTCTTGGCCTGCTCGATTTCGCGCAGCCGCAGGCGCTGTGCCACCGGAAGGCCTGTGTCGGGGTCCTGGATGTCGCGGGCCACTCCGTTTACGAAATGTTCGAGCGTGTGCGAGCCGTTCATGCTGAGATAGCCCCGGCTGTTCCCGTCGCTATTGATGTACGCGACGGCGTGCTGCTGAATTTCCTTGTCGTGCTCCTCCGCCCATTCCGTGGAGCCGAGCAGCATCGGCTCCTCGCCATCCCACGCGCAATAGATGATCGTGCGCTTGGGCTTCCATCCCTGCTTGGACAATTCACCGAGTGCCCGGGCTTCTTCGAGCAGCGTCACCTGCCCGGAAGTCGGGTCCTCCGCGCCGTTCACCCACGCGTCGTGGTGGTTCCCGCGGATCACCCAGGCGTCCGGCTGCTCAGACCCCGGAATCTTGGCGATGATGTCGTAGACCGGCTTGATGTCCCAATTGAAGCTCACCTTCAGATGAACTTTCGCCGCGCCCGGCCCCACGTGGTAGGCAATTGCCAGCCCGCCGCGCCATTCCCTGGGAGCCATGGGGCCCGTCAGCGCGGCCAGCATCGGCTGGGCATCGGCATAGGAGATAGGCAGCACGGGGATCTTTGTAATGCTTGGCGCGTCCTTCACGGCCAGCCGTTTCGCATCGGCAGTTGCGCCAATGCCGGGAGTAAGCGGATCGCCCGGGCTGCTCGACGGAAAATCCATCACGCTGCCGCGCTGTACCCCGTCCGCCGGGCGCATGGGTCCTTTCGGGAACACATTGTCGACAAAGTAGCCGTCGTCTTGCGGATCGGAATAAATCAGGCAGCCAATGGCGCCGTGCTCGGCGGCAACCTTCGGCTTGATCCCGCGCCAGGAATTGCCGTACTTGGCGATGACGATGGCTCCCTTGACCGAGACGCCGAGGCGATCGAGATCTTCGTAGTCTTGGGGCAGGCCGTAATTAACGAACACAAGCGGAGCGGTCACGTCGCCATCGGTCGAGTAGGCGTTGTACGATGGAAGCTGTTCGTTCTGCTGATTCGATGTCGGGTCCACGGAAACCGGCGGCTCCTGCAGCTTCGCCGCGAAATGCGTGGGTTCCACCATTTCAAGCGCGCGCTCTTTCGGAGTGGGAAAGAGCACCTGAAACGTTTCGACGTGCGCGTCCCAGCCCCATTCCTTGAATTTCGCGAGGATCCAATCCGCGTTGTCCTTGTCGTACGGCGAGCCGACGTGGTGCGGCCGCGCCGTCAGCCGTTGCATGAAGTCGTGCTGGTTCTGGGCGCTGGGAATCGCGCGAAACTTCGTTTCCCAGTCACGCTCCGCGGCGGAGCTCTGCGCAGCGAACCCTTGCAAAGGTTCCTCGCCGCCACGAGCCGACAAAAGAAGCATCAGAATCGGCAGGATGCTGATCAGGGTGGTACGGCGCATTCGTTACCTCGCTTCCACATCGCGCCGCCGGAGAAGCCGCGCAGAAAGGAAGGTTACCAGTAAAGAAACCGGGCCGCCAAATCATTGTGCGCAAGGGTGGGGAAGCCTACAACTTTTGCGTGTCCTCCTGTATCATTCCGCTTGTCCTTATCCAGTCTGTTTCTTGGCTGCGCCTGCTTCTCCCTGCTGGATCAAGCGAAAGGGGAACAACGGTATGGCAAACTCTGCCAGCCCCATGCGGCTCGCCGTTCTAGGGGCCGGAAAAATGGGCGGAATATTGATCGAAGCCTTCGTGAAGCAGGGATTGGTGTCGGCGCAGAACATCTCCGCGACGGTCGGCCATGCCGGGCAGGAACGCAAGAATCTGTCGCGGGTGCCAATCTCTTCGGGTACCGACAATCGCGCGGCTGCGCGCGCCGCGGATGTAATTATCCTTGGCGTGAAGCCTCAAACCGTTGGGCAGGTGGTCGACGAGATCGCGCCCGATCTTGACGAGACGAAGCTCGTGATATCGGTAGCTGCTTCCGTCCCTACCCATTACATCGAGCGCCGGATCGCCGCGAATGTCCCGGTGGTCCGCGCGATGCCCAATACGCCTTCCATGGTGGGCGAGGGAATCACAGCGATCGCGAAGGGGAAGTTCGCGAAGCAGAAAGATGTCGATACCACGCGCACGCTTTTCGACGCCGTCGGGAAAACGGTCGTCGTCGACGAGAAGCACATGGACGCTGTGACGGGCTTGTCGGCGTCGGGGCCTGCGTATATCTACATCATTATTGAGGCGCTGGCGGAGGCGGGCGTGAAGGTGGGGCTGCCACGCGATATCGCAACACAACTGGCGGCGCAGACCACGTTCGGCGCGGCGAAGATGGTGCTGGAGACGGGGTATCATCCGGCGCTGTTGAAGGATGCGGTGACGACGCCGGCGGGATGCACGATTGATGGGATTCTGGAGCTCGAAGAGGGCGGGCTGAGAGTGACGCTGATCAAGGCGGTGATGCGGGCGACGCAGAGGGCGAAGGAGCTGGCGGCGGGGTGAAAGATAGGGGTCAGGGATCAGGGGTCAGGGGTCAGTTGCCTGAGGGAGAGCGAGCGGTTGCGAGCGCACCATCCCAGGTCCCAACACAGGGACCTGGGGCACCCCGTACACGGTCGGCATACTGAGTCTCCGGCCTGTTAATTTGTCTTATTGCCTATTCAACGACCAACCTGGCTGCCTGAATACATTCCTGAGTTGCAGGGGATGCGGGGGGTTGCGGTTCTGGCGGTGGTGATTTACCACTGCCATCTGCGGCTTGTGGGTACGTGGGTTTATGGCGCGTCGCTTTGGGGATGGGCTGGGGTCAATCTTTTCTTTGTGCTGTCGGGGTTTCTGATCACCTCGATCCTGCTGGAGTCGCGCGAGAAGCCGCATTATTTTAGGAATTTCTATGGGCGCAGGGCGCTGCGCATCTGGCCGGTCTATGTGCTGATGCTGCTCTTGTGCGCGGTGTTTCCGGACTGGTTTTTGAACCAGGGCATTCGCGAGTTTGAGCATGCGGGGGCGTGGGTGGCTTGCGGGCTGCTGGTGCAGAATCTTTTCCATCTCACGCTGCCTTCGGCGATTGGGCCGACGTGGTCGCTGGCAATCGAGGAGCAGTATTACCTGCTGTGGGCGCCGCTGGTGCGGTGGCTCAAGCGCCCGTGGATGATGTGCACGGTGCTGGCGATGGCGCTAGCTGCGTCGCCGATGCTGCGGTTGAGCCACTTCGGCTGGCTGACGGCGACACATACGCTGATTCATCTGGATGGGATTGCTTGGGGAAGTCTGATCGCGATCGGGCTGCATGCGGCAGGGTTTTCGCGACGGAAGTGGCTCTGGCTGGGGCTGGGTGGAATGGCGGCGGGGTTCTGGGCGGCGGCGACGATTGCAGGGGGGACGGCGTTTCTGGATTCGGCACTGGCAGTGGGGTTTGCAGGTTCGGTGCTGGCGGCGATTGCGTCGACGGGCGCGAGGAACCCGGTGAATGCGGCGCTGCGGCGCGGGCCGCTGCCGTTTTACGGACGCATCAGTTACGGCCTCTACATGACCCACATTGCGGTGATCATTTACTTTGGGTGGTTCGATGGGTGGATGGATCGCTACG